>JAYKJB010000015.1 GCA_035285325.1 Candidatus Sericytochromatia bacterium | reverse complement strand
GAGGCTTCCTTGGCCAGGCGCAACCGCTCGGCCTCCGCCATGATCTCGATGCGGCGCTGCTCCGCATTGGCCGCCTTGATCACGCTGGCCTCGAGCTCGAATTCCTTGCGCTGAACCTCGAGTTCCTGCACCCGTAGTTGTTCCTGTTTCTCCACCTGCGCAATACGCACCTGCTCGGCGATGACTTTCTGCTGCGCCTGATTCGCCGCGATGTCATAGGCCTTCTCCGCCAGGGCGCGCTGTTCGTTGACCTTGGCATCGAACTCGGCCTTCTTCATGTTCAAGTCGCGCTGCGCCTCAGCCTGGCTCGTTTCGGAAATGGATTGGGCCAGCACCCGCTCCTGGTCAGCAGAAGCCTGAGCCACGGAGGCTTCCCGCGACGTCTCGGCCCGCCGGATCTGAATGTCGCGCGCGGCTTCGGCATCGGCAATCTCGGCCTGGCGCTTTACCTTGGCCACGTCAGGGCGTCCCATGTTCGCGATGTACTGCTGATCATCGGTGACCTTGCGGATGGTGAAGGACACCAGTTCCAGGCCCATCTTGTTGAGGTCTTCCGCGACGGTCGTGCGCACCTTCTTCACCACGTTCTCGGGTTCCTTGACGATCTGCTCCACCGTGAGCAACCCCACGATGCCCCGCAGGTGTCCTTCCATGACCAGTTTGATCAGGTCTTCGCGCTCCGCCTTTTGCTTGTCCAGCAGCTGCTCCGCGGCCGTTTGGATGCTCTGGATGTCACTTTTGACCTTGATCTGGGCCACCGCCTCCACACTCACCGCGATGCCCTGGTTGGTGTACAGGTCCTGGTCGGGCGTCACGTCGAAACTCATCAATTCCAGCGACAGTTCCTTGCAACTCTGGATCATGGGGATCACCAGGCGACCGCCGGACGTCACGATGCTCGTGCCGCCCCAGCCGAAGACGACCAAGGCCCGGTTCGGAGGCACCTGGCGATAAATGCTCGCGGCGATCCACATCATCAGAAAAATGGCCGCAACGGCGAGTCCCGCCACCATGATCACGAAAATCCAGCTTTCCACCGTCGTCTCCTGTCTATGCGATCTGCTTCTCAACCGGGTGTTGTTGGGGCTAACTTGCCAAGCGGGTAATTTCCCCAGTCGGGCGAGGGCTTATCTTCACGCTCCCGTCCCCCTCACGAGGGGGGTGGCTCGGGGGGCGACGCTTGTAGTTCCGGCGCGGGTTCCACCAGCGCTACCCCATTTTGATAATCGACGATCCAGACGTGGCTACCCTGCGCGATGGGGCGACCGTCGGCGCTGCGGGCACCCTCGATCCGCTGGACCCCGTTGAGAATGAAGACGATTTCCCCCACCTCTTCCCCCGAGGTGCCGACCGTGACGCGGGCGACTTGCCCTTCGAGCCGCGGCGCAGGCAGGGCGGCCGCAGGGGGAGGGCTGCGCAGCAAGGCGAAGAATTTCGTGACCAGCACGTGGGCGGGCAGCCCGCAGGCAATCGCCACCAGCAGGGCAGGCAGGGTACCCCAGGTCGTCACCTTCAGCGTGATCAAGCCGGCAGCGCCGAACCAGGTCAGGAACATCATCCACGCGGAGAGATTGATACTCGGCCAGGCGAACTTTCCGCCAGGGGTCTCCGCCCCCTCCGGTGCGGCGATCTTGCCGCTCGCTGCGCCCCCATCCAGGTGACCGTGACTGGCTTGCAGGAGTCCGGAGACGAGCGTGAAGAAGATACCAACGGCAAAACTAAACAAGAATGCACTCGCCATGGCGACTATATACCCCCCACGGTGCCGCTACCACTCTGGAACGGAGTCACGTCGCTGCCTGGCGTCATTCCAACCATTGACTTCCCCAGGGGGATGCCTGGAGGCTTCCCTGGCAGCTCAGCTTTTCACCTGGCCGCGCTGGCGCGTGTTGGGGTCAATTCGACGGATGTGGGGAGCCCGAGCGGGCGATTTGCTGGAGTAGCCGGTGGACTTCTGGGTGAAGGTGGTCCAGCGCGGCTGCCCGCTCCGCGAACTGCAGCGCCTTGTCTCTTTGCCCGACGGCCAAGGCCGTTCGACCTGCTGCCACGAGCAGCTTCACCTTGACCTCGCTCGGCACGTCCGTGCGCTCATCGGCCTCGAAGGCGGCAAACGCCCTTTCAACCGCTTGAAATTCCGCCGTTGCGTCGCCACGGGCATGGGCCAGGGCTGCCAACCGATGCCATCCCTCGCCGGCCGGCACCTGTTTGGCACGCAAGCGTGCCTCCCAGATGCGGGCTACTTCCTTTGCCCGTTCTGGAGGAGCGTTCGAGAGGAAGCCCCAGCCCGCCAAGGTATCGGTCATCTGGAGCTTGGCCAGCATCTCTCTGGCCCCCGCAGACCGTGGGGCTGCGCCGGGCGACGCCAGGACCGCCAGCGCCTGCGTCGGCTGGCCCGCCTGTACCAGTCTCCTTCCCTCCGCTTCGATGGCGTGCCAATCGTTCGGGTAGGCGCGACGCCATTCTCGATTGAATTTCGCCGCCATGCCTTTGACGGCATTGAGAGGCAGGTTCCTGGACTGATAAGCATCGAATGCCTCGAACACCGGCGCCGGAAGCGGGGCGCTGGTTCTCCATATCTGATGGACGGCATGCGTAGGGTCACGCCGCGCGCTCCCGACCAGGCGGATGTCTTCCTCATAGGGCGTCAGCGCGGCATCGCCAAAATCCCGGACAATCGGCAACTGATAGGCCAGGGTCGGGCGCCTGATCTGGTGAGGCGCCACCCGGAAATCGGTCCCGTGGCCGGCGTCCTCGGTGGCCATCTGGAGCAAGGGGAGAGCCTCGACACGGGTCACGCCCGCACGGGCGAGGTCTCGCATCACGGCGGGACGTTGCGCGAAGGTGTTCAGCGCGACTTGAGAAAATTGCAGCGGGCGGCGGGCGGCGATCGCCAGGACCCGGTGGTCCTGCGTTTGCCACAAGGTCAGCGCAGGAAAGACAGCCTTCAATCCGGCGATCGTGACCCGCCAGGCCTCCGCATCCAGCACCGACAGGTCGAGTTCCTGCGCCAGGATGCCATCCGGATGCAGGCGTCGGCTCCAGCTCTGGTAGCCCTCCAGGGTCGGCTGCGCCATCCCGCGCGGGCCCAACCCTCGCGCGTCGGTGAGGAAGACCAGGTCGTAGGGTGGTTCGTCGTTCGATGGGATCGTTGTCAGCCTCTGGATGCGGCGGTCCTGCAAGGTCGCTGACAGGTCCAGATCCAGCAGGCTGACCGCCTCCCATAGCGCGCTTCGGGGCTCGACGATGTCCAACCGCGAGAGGGGCTGGCTCAGCAAGCTGGCTGCTGTCACGCCATCGCTCAGGCCGAGCATGGCCACGCGCCGGGCAGCGGGATGAGCCAGGAAGGCCAGGTGGGCCGCCACGATCGAGCCGGGACGACGCAGCCACGGTGTCGCACTGGTGTCGTTCAGGAGCAGCCTATCGTGTTCTCGCTCAGCGCGATGGGACAGGACCGTGACGCTGCCGTGTGGGCCTTCGCGATGGAATCGGGTCAACCAGTCTCCTGCCGCAACCCGCAGCGCACCCCAGGCTGCAGGCGCGGGCGCTTCGTGCAGGGTCGCCAGCATGCCCTGGTCGAAGGAGGGGCTGACGGCACGCGCCAGCAACAACCACAAGAGGCTCAGAGCGACAGCGAGGCCACGCCGCAAGGGCGTCCAGATTGAACTTTCCCAGGTGGCAAGCAGGCTGAGGCCCAGCAGGCCGACCAAGGACACTTGCAGGATCCCTTTGGCACCCAGCGCGGCGCCGACAGGCCCCCCTGTCAGAGAGAGGCCCAGGCTGATTCCCAGCCAGGTGAGCGGCAAACGGGGGGCCGAGTGACCGTGCCTTGCCTGGGCTGATGGCGCGCGGCTGCACAGTTCCCAGAACGCACCCAGCAATAGCGCCCCTGCTCCGGTCAGAACGAGTGCGACGGCGTAATGCGCCGCCTCGAACAGCGGGAAAGCGTCCGTGGTGCCGGCCAGCAGGGTGGTGAAACGATGAAACGCGTAGCTGGCCCGTTCAGCAAAGACCAGGCTCAGCAGAGTGGCTGCCGCCGCTCCGAGGCCCGCGATGCCCATCCAGCGAGGGCTTCTCTCCGCCACGAACCGCGCACTCAGAGCCGCGCCAAGCGCCAGCGCCGCCAGCCAGATGGTCATCAGGGCTGTGGTGGCGTAGATGTCGCGACGGACCAGCATGCCCAGGGCCTCCAACCACCCCAGCCCGACGCTGGCCATCAGCACCCCACCCAGCAGGGTCAACGCCATCTGGCGACGGGATGGCACCGCCGTCGAAGCCACCGTCGGGGGCGCCTCTTCCCGGTTCGAACCGGCCGTAGCCGGCGCCAGGCCTTGCTTGGAGAGGTGAAGACACCAGACGCCGAGAATGGCCGAGCCCAGGCTGAGGGCGTAGGTGGCATTGTCAAGTCCGTTGCGCGGAATTTCCATCCGCTGCACCCAGAGCACGCCGCCAGCCGCGCCCAATCCCAGCCAGACCCAGCTGAGATGACGCCACGGGCGATTCAGCACGGCCAGCAGGTCGAACTCGATCACGGCCTGTGCGCACCAGCCCAGCAGCAAGGCCGTCGGCAGCATCCCCAGGGCGACCAGGATGGCGAGAGGCGAGGCCAGCGGCTGAGCGGCCTCCAGGCTCCGGACCAAAGATGGCAGCGAACCAAGGGTCAATCCTCCCGCCAGCGCCAGCCAGGCGGCCAGGTACAGGGCGTTGCTCACCCGCACCGCCGATCGGGCCCCCAGCCAAGCGCCCACGGCGGTCGCGGCGAGGAGCCCCGCGAGGCCATCGTGCCACGCCAGGCCGGTGTTTGGAGCGAGGCCCCAGGCATACCAACTGCCCAGACAGGCCAATCCGGCGAGCAGGAAGGCTTGTGCCGAGATTATCAGCGGCATCCAGCGGTGGGCCTGAGCGATCGTCTCAGGCGTGGCTCGCAGATCATAGCCTTCTGCTTGCTCGATCGACGGGGCCTCGGCAACGGGCGAAGCGGTACGAGGATCGTGATTCACGGTAGGGTCTCCCTGGGGTGTTCCCGCCACGGCTGAAGAAGAATCACCGGGCCGCCGTGGCGGGCGCGATGGAAGGCGTCACGCGGATAGACGATCCGACCATTTTCCACCCGCCGAGCCGCGGGGTCGCGCACGATCGGGTCCCCGGCCTTGGTGAAGCCTGTCAGCAGCACCAGGTGGCCGTCTGAACTGCTCGTGGGGGCGCCGGGCAGTTCGCCTTCCGCAAAATGAATGCTCACAATGCTCGGTCGTCCGGCCAGGATTTCCTCTTCCAGCATTTTCCAGCCGGCCGGCCAGGCGACCCAGCTTCGCCCCACGAATCGCTGTCCTGGTTTGTGTGGCAGCCCGTCGGCCTGGGAGTTCATCAGGCGGTGCATCGCGGCCGCGATGAAAGGCCAGTTGCCGTAGATGCCGTGGCGCTCATCCCAGCAGGCAGCCGCGACTTGTCTGCTCGGGAGTTTGATCCCGTGAGCGGCGAGGGCCATGGTGGCGGAGGTCGGTCCACAGACGCGGTAGCTACGGTCCGCCGCTTCCCAGCTCTGCGCGCGGAACTGGGTCGGCACCTCCCGGCCCCAGGCGGTTCGGACGGGGCCATCAGGGTCGACGGCTTTGTTGCGATTGACGGTGGCCACGCTGAGCAGAGACAGCAGGGGGGTCACGGCCGGGCGGGTGGAGTGCAGGGTGACTCTCAGGCGCAGGCGATCGCCGGCCGGCTTGACCACCAGCGTGTCCTGGTCCACGCGGACCTCTCCGTCCTGCTGCAAACCCGGGGCACCACTCTGAAACCGAAGGGTGTCCCGGTCTCCCCAACGCGCCAGCTCCAACCACTGGCTCCAGCTGTCTCCCCCGTCTCGACTGGCACTGGCTTCCAGTTGCAGCCAGGTGCCGAGCGGGCAATCCGCATTCCAGGAGACCACCGCGTCCGTGAAGCCTGCCCCGTAGCGCAGCGCTGGCAGCGTGAGCTGGCCCAGGGCGACGAAGCCCCCCGAAGGGTCATCCTGCAGCCGCCAACCACCGGTTCGCCGGTCATAACGCAGGGCGTTGGCCTGGGCGTGGGTGAAATCGCCTTCCTCGGCAAAAACATCGGTCTTGCTCAGCGGGGGTGGGGCGGTGTCGGCCGCCTCGGACGGCCAACTTGTGAGCATCAGGGACAGGAAGAGGAGGAAGCGCAACATCGGGTGCCCCGGAATGGGAGAGTGACACGAACGGTGACGACCGTCAGATTCTAGCACCTTGCGTTCGCGTGCCACGGGGCAGGGGGATGGCAGCCTTGCCTCCGACCGCAGGGAAACGGGGGGATGGGGGCTGTCGAGGCGGATCGTGAGGTCCTAGAATGGGGAGTGTGTTTTCTCCAGGAGTCTTGTGAGTGATGACGGGTGCGTGGCGTGATTCGGGTGAGCGTCTGCTGCTGGAGGGGCCAGCGCGTTCCCGGGAAGACCATCTGAATCGCCTGGTTCATCAGGCCACCTATGCCTTTGCCCTGGAACACTGTGCGGGAAAGCGGGTGCTGGACCTCGGCTGTGGAACGGGCTACGGGACCTTCGCGATCGCCGAGGTCGCCGATGCGGTGCTGGGGGTCGACGTGTGTGCCGACAGTCTCGCCTATGCCAAAACCCGGTTTGAGCGAGGGAACCTTCAATTTCAGCGGGTGTCGGACCACGGAGCATTGCCGTTTGACGAGGCCGCCTTCGAAGTGGTGCTCTCCTTTCAGGTGCTCGAGCACGTGGACGACCCGGCGGCCCACCTGCGAGAAATTGCCCGCTTGCTCGCCCCTGGGGGCTGCTTGCTGCTGGCCACGCCCAATCGGGAGGTGCGCCTCTTCCGCTATCAGCGCCCTTGGAATCGCTGGCATCCGCGCGAATTCGACCAAAGAACCTTGCAACGGCTCCTTGCGCCGTGTTTCGAACCGGTCACGGCGTTGATGATGGGAGCCGAGGCCCGCCTGGTCGAACCGGAATTGGCCCGCTACCGTCTGATTCGCTGGCTGACCTTGCCGGTAACCCTGCCAGGACTTCCCGATTGGTACCGGGTGGCGGGACTCGAGGCGTTGCGAGGTCTGCAGCGTCTCGCTCGCTCCGGGCAGACCCCAGGGACATTCCCTGGAGATGTCAGCGACATCCGGATTGCGGCGGGGACCCAGCCTGGCTTGAACCTGGTGGTGATCGCCAGGCGTCGGATGGCTGGGTGAGGCGCGCCGCACGCCATCCGCAATAAACCGCGACAGCCAGCAAGGCCAGCGGAACGCCGTCAAGGGGCGCGCGCGGGAAGGAAGTGCGGCGCAAGAGCATCCACCAGGTATCCGGCACGAAGTGGACCCGCGCCTCACGCATCGCCTGGATGGCCGGGGCGTCACTCGGAGGGGCCGCGAACGCCTCCCGGGCCTCCTTCAGGCTGCTCGGCCAGCGGTCCCAGGCCAGCCGCAGCGGCGCGTGGCTGGGAACGGTTCGAACCTGCTCGATCGTCTCGAATTTCTGGAGGTTCAGGGCATCCAGGTACAGATAGCCGAAGTCGAACGGCCAGGCCAGCACCTGGACACCGCAGCCCGCCACCAAAAGGGCCTTGGCCAAACGGTTTCGTCCCGTTTCGTACCAACTGAGCACGGGCATCAGCAGGAAGGGCACGAACACGTAGCCGTAGCGGAGGCCCCAGGCCCAGGTGGAGGTGCCCCAGCCCACGAGGTAAAATAGGGCCAGGGGAAACAGCCCGCCCCACCAGATCCAGGCGACGTCCGGCAGGCGTTGGCGAAATCGCGGCCAGCCGCACAGGGCCAACAGGAGCGGCGGGGAATACCAGAAGAACCCTTGATTCGGGCTCAGCAAGGCCAGGTAGAGATTCTCGCAGGCCCGCCAGGCGCGCGGTTGCGTCAGGGCCGCTTGTGGCATCCAGTAATTGGGAAAGGCCAGCGGGCTGCCGTGGCGGACCCATTCATAGCCGGCGTGGATGGCCAATGCGGCCAGGAGCGGCCATCCGATCGCCTGCCAGGTCTTGACGCTGACATTCGGGCGATGCCTGGCGATGGAAAAGGCGGCAATCAGCATTCCGGTCACCGCGATCAGGTATTCCGTGCGAATCAAACAGGCGATCGCCATCAACGCCC
Source organism: Candidatus Sericytochromatia bacterium (assembly GCA_035285325.1). Classification (NCBI taxonomy): domain Bacteria; kingdom Bacillati; class Candidatus Sericytochromatia; species Candidatus Sericytochromatia bacterium. Next base: position 27,150 of record JAYKJB010000015.1, on the reverse strand, counting down.
CCGCCAACCAGGCCCCTCGGAGGGTCGAAGCCCGCGCATGACCGACGTGTTCACACAGTGACAGGGCACCGGCAAAGAGGGCCAGCGTGGCCGCGGGTTCGGACCAACTTGTCTTGGCGTAGGGCCAGATGATGGTACAGAAGCCCAGCACAATCGCGCCTGTGAGCGCGGTGCGAGGGGCAAAATTCAGGCGACGCGCACCCAGATAGCTGATCGCGAGCAAACTGGCCGATATCACGCAATTCTGAAACGCGATCACCCCACGTTGCCAGTCATCAGCAGAAAACTGCGGGGAGGCGCCCGACAGAACTGCCCCCAGCAAGAATCCTGGCAGCATGACCAGCGAGGCCCCGAGCGAAAACCAGGAGACCGGCTGGCCTGCCTGTCCCGTTCCCCAGCCGCCTGGCCAGGTCCACGAGCCTTCGGTCATCAGCGTGCGAAGGGCCTCGAACTTCTGCTGGTCGTCGCTGGCGTAGAAGTGCCCCCCCGCACCCACCAAGTACAGAGCCAGCGCAAAGCCCCACAGGTACAAGGCCACTCGCCAGTCGGATTCAGAGGCTGTCGGGGGGGGGGCGTGGGGCGGTCGACTCACGCGGCGATCGTATCACAACGTCTGCGGCTGCCTGGTGCGAGGACCCCGGATTTGCCACGCGCTTGGGGGGGTGAGACAATCGCCTCCTCGGGCCGAAAGAGGACGGCGGAATGCTGGGAGACGTGCTGGTCAATCGATATCGGGTCCTTCGCCTGCTGGGCGAGGGCGCGATGGGGCAGGTCTGGCTCGTTCACGACAGCACCACGGAACGAGATGTGGCCTTGAAGGTGATCACGTCGCGTGCCCCGGCGCCGGGAGGCAGCGAGCCGGCCAGGCACTCGCAAGAAAAGTCGTATCTCGATTTCATCCAGGAGTTTCGCTTGATGACGCAACTCCGCCATCCGAACTGCTGTGAGGTTCTCGAGTACGGCCTGCTGAACACCGACACGCCCTACCTCACCATGGAGTACGTGCCCGGCCGTGGGCTGGACGAGGTCGCTCCGGTGGACCGGGACACCTTCGTGCGCTTGATGGGGCAGGTGGCCATGGCGCTGGGTTACGTCCATGCCCGTGGGCTCGTTCACTGTGACGTCAAGGCCGCCAATGTTCGCTTGCGCCCTGACGGGGTGGTGAAGCTCATGGACTATGGCCTGATGGAATATGCGGGGCGGACAGGGGGAGCCATCAAGGGAACCTTGCACTACCTGGCGCCTGAGACCTTCCGGCGGGGCCTGATCGACCGCCGCACGGACCTCTATGCGTTGGGGGTGCTGGGGTTCTACCTCCTGAGCGGTCGATTCCCCTGCGATGGTCCGACGCCCGGGGACATCATCCGGGCCCATATGGGCGAGCCGCCCCCTTCCCTGTCGTCCTCGAGCGCCGGTGTGGACCCTGTGCATGAAGCGCTGGTGCTGCGCTTGTTGGCCAAGGACCCGCTCGACCGTCCCGATTCGGCCGAAGCCGTCCTCCGGGCCCTCGGCTATGCCGAGACCACGGTCGGTGGAGGGGGGGGCTTGCTGACCTCGCCCATGGTCGGCCGGGTGAGTGAGATGGCCAAGTTGTTCGTGCAACTGGCCCGCGTGACGGCCGGCAAGCCAGGAGGAAGCATCTGTTTCGTGGGGCCGGCCGGTACCGGGAAGAGTCGTCTGGTCCGAGAGTTCAGCTTCAACGTCCGGCTGGAGAATCTGGCCTATGCAGAGGCCCACAATCATGAGTTCGCGCAGACCCCTTATGCACCGATCGGAGCCATGCTGAAGGGCCTGTTGCCGCACGTTCGTGAGGAGGTTCCTGAGGTGCTGGCCCAGTTGGCCCCCATCCTGGTCGAACTGCTGCCGGAACTCTCCGTGACGCCCGCGCCGGAGCTGGATGCGCTGGATGCCAAGTATCGTCTTCACGGCGCGGTGGTTGCGCTGTTGCAAGCCCTGGCCGAGCGACGTGGCACCGTACTGGTGCTGGAGGACCAACAGTGGGTCGATCCGCTGACCCAGGAGCTCCTGGTGGCCATCCAGCGATTGACGCCCAGCTTGCCCTTGCTGCTGCTTGGCACCTCTCGACGGAATGAGCCTTGGCTCGCGGCCGCAGGGGCAACACTCATCCCGCTGGGGGCCCTGGACGCTCCCGCGCTCCAGCGGATGGTGGAGTCGATGCTGGGAACGACCGAGCTGCCAGACCGGTTGATGTCGCATCTCGTCTCGGCCTCCGTGGGAGTTCCAGACCACATTCAAGCCTTGCTGACGCATCACGTTCGCCTGGGCGCCCTGACGCGTCACGACGGTGCCTGGCAATTCCTTCCGCCTCCGATGGTGGATGCGCAGCCGTACGCCTTGCAGTCGGTCTACGCCCGCAAATTCTCCGACCTGCCCGATGTCAGCCAAGCCCTGGCCCGCATCGCGACGGTTATCGGCGAGGAATTTTCGCTGGACCTTCTCCGGGAGGTGGCCGACTTCCCGGAAAACGTTTTTTTCGAAGCCCTGGAACCTTTGCTGGCCCAGCAACTCCTGGCACCCGGCGAGTCTGGCGGTTATCGCTTGGCCCAGGACGCCTGGAGGGCCGCCATTGCCGCCTCGATCCATCTGCTCGACCGGCAGCATCTGCACGCCCGCATCGCGTCGATTTACCTGCGACGGGCTGGGGACCCCTCTTATTTCGACCTGCCCTTGGCGCCCCTGAATCAGGTGACGGCGCATCTGCTGGAGAGCAACCAGCCGCTGCGTGCGATTCAGGCCACCCTCGAGTTGGGCACCCGACTGGCTGCGCTCTCTGCCCTGGACGAGGCCCTGCATCATCTGACGGCAGGTTTACAGCTGGTCGAGGTCCATAGCCCAGGGGATCCGAGAGAAGCCGTATTTCTGCGCTTGCTGGGTGAGGTGTATCTGCAACAAGGACAACTCGACCGCGCGTCGGACAGTTTTGAGCACGCCATTCCGCTGGTGGAGGCGCTGGGCGATCGCTTCTTGCTGGCGCGCCTGCTGGTGGGGCTCAGTCAGGTTCTGCACGGGAAAGGCCAACTCGACCACGCGGTTCAGTTGGCCGAACGTGCCCATCGCGTGGCCCTGGACGCCTCTGACCTGGCTGGTGCGGCGCGGGCGCGTTTGTTGGCTGCACGGGCGGCCGGCCTGACAGGTCGCACCCGGGAGAGCCTGGAATGGCTGCAGGAAGCGCTGGGCCTGGCGCGCTTGACCGAGGAGCGTGCGCTGGAAGGAGAGGTCCTCGCCGAACTCGGCTACCTTCATCTCACCTGTCTGGCGGAGGGACTGGAGGTCGGGCTGCAAACGGTCGAGGAGGCCTTGCATCTGGCGGAGTCGTTGGGGGATGCGCGCGGCATCATTCAATCCCTGACCTTGCTTGCACAGGCAGGCCTGGCCCAGGGTGAGGTGCTGGGCGCCAGGCAACATTTGCTCCGTGCTCGGAAAGTGGCGGCCCCCATCGGGAACGCGCTGGAACTGTGTTCGCTCGAAACGCTCCTGGCCCTGATAGATCTTGAGCGGGGTGACTTCAAACTGGCCGCCCTGACGGCCCAACGCAACGTGGCGGAGGCCGGCCGGCTGGGGGCCCGGCACCTGCTGGGCATCGGCTTGATGACCGAAGCCCTGGCCAATGTCTGGCTCGGCCATTTTCAGGAAGCCTCCGCCCTCATGGACGTGGCCTTCGATCAGGCTGGCGGCGGGCTGCACCTGTGGCGAGAAGTGCGCATGCTGGCCTTGAAGGGGGAGGTGTTGGCCGCGATGGGCCGATATTCCGAGTCCATGAGAACGGCGGAGCGCCTTCAACAGCTCATGGTGGAGACGGGCAGCCTGGAGCCCCAGGGTCGCTTGTGCGCCCTCTGGGGTGAAAATCTCGTGCGGGCGGGGGACCCCGCGGAGGCCCGTGAGTATCTCGATATGGCGCTGAGCCTGGCCGAATCCGGAAAGGCCAGGGGAGTGCAATTGCGGGTGCAGTTACTGCGTGCTCGCCTGGCTTTGCAGTCGGAAGATTGGGGACTGGCCCGCCAGTGCGCGGAGGAGTCCTTGCTGATGGCCCGGGCGCTCGGCGTTCGGCACGCCGAGGCCCTGGCCTTGGGGCTGCGCGCAGAGGCTCGGCTGGCCACGAATGAGGCGGGCGCCTTCGAGGACTTCGACGGGATGCGGGCCTTTGCGGCGGCAGATGGTCTGCCATTGCTGTTATCGCTGGCCGAGTTTGGGCTCGCCGCTGCCCAACCCTACGCGCCGGATGCGGCCAACCGGGCCAGTGAGGCCCGCAGCCTGCTTTCCCAGACCATTAGCGGCCTGACCGCCGAGGCGCGGGAAAAGATGTTGGCTCCGACGGAGTTGCAGCGCGTGCTCGAGGGGAATTACATCGGCTTCAGTCTGCCCCGTCAGGTGCAGAAAAGCTTGTCCTCGCCATCCGTGAATCTTCATCTGTGGATGCGTTGAGGGCGATGGCGACTGCTCGCGCCCGGTTATTGTTCCAAGCGCACCCCGCATCAGCGTTGGTTTCTCGATCAGGGGGTGATATGCTTCTGAGCGTGCGGCACGCTTGCTCGGTGTGCATCCGTCACGTAGCCTTGGGCCCCTGCTTGCTATTGTGATAGTGTGTCTCCAGCAGATCCCCGCGCGTTCCGTCGACAGCGCCCCGGAGTTCGAATCGTTCCATGACCGCCGCTCGTTCCTTGCTTTCGTTGGTGCTGCTCTCGTCGTGCCTGCTGGCCACGCCGGTGGCGGTGGCGGAATCCGGGTCCGATCTGTTGCTGGCCGCTGGAACGGGTGACCTGGTGGCCTTGAATCGCTGCCTGGCCACCGGTGTCTCTCTGGAATCGCGCGATGATCGGGGCAACACGCCTCTGATCATGGCCGCGCAGCAGGGTCAGAAGCGGGCGGCCTTGGTGCTGCTGTCCTCGGGGGCAGACCTCGAGGCTCAGGATGAGAATGGATACACGCCGCTGATCTGGGCGGCCCAACAGGGCCATGCAGACCTCGTCGAAATTTTCTTGCTGCGCGGTGCCAACATTGATGCCCGCGAGAAAAATGACTACACCGCCCTCGAGTGGGCCACCTGGGAGGGTCGAGTAGGGGCGGTCAAGGTGTTGCTGTCCTACGGCGCCGACCCGCTGCGACGCACCCGCTGGGGTTTTACCGCCGGTGACCTGGCTCGTCGCCAGGGCCTCCCCGCCATGGTGCGACTTTTCACGCCGCCCAGGGCCTCTGCCGCGAGCATTCCGGCCCCGGCCGCGCCCCGCGCCGTTGAACGCGAGGCCGGGGTGGCTCCCACGGCGCGACGCCACGAGGTCGCGCTGCCTTCGATGTTCAAAGAAGTCGGTCGCTCTAAACTTGGGGCGCCGATTCATCTGGCGTCGATCGGCCAGGGTGAACGCAGCGTGCTGTTTATCGGCTCGATTCACGGCGATGAACCGCAGGGCACGGACCTCATTTTCCGGATGATGCGCGAGTCGGATAAGTTCAAGCCTGTACTGGCACGCAATCGCTTTCTCGCCATTCCCAACGCCAACCCGGATGGTTTCACCCGCCACATTCGCACCAACCTGAACGGGGTGGACCTGAATCGCAATTTCCCGACCCGCTGGCGTCCCACGGTCCGTGGCCGTTACTTCAGTGGGCCCCGGCCGCTCTCCGAGCCGGAATCGCAGGCCGTGATGCGGGTCATCGAGAACGAACGGCCAGCCTTGATCGTGGCCTTTCACGCGCACATGGCGTGCAACAATTACGATGGGGCGGGGGCGGCCGCCATTGCTCGGGCCATGTCACGGGCCAATGGCTATCGTTTGTTGCCGTTCATCGGCTATGAGACCCCGGGCTCGCTGGGGCAACACGCCTCCAATGCGATGGGCATCCCTATTGTGACTCTGGAAGTGGGGTTCGAAGGGCCCGACCAACTCTGGCGGAAGGTACGAGACTCCCTGCTGGTCGCCCTGGAACCCTCGGTCAGCATGGGGGCGTTGCAGCGCGCCGGAGCCTACGGCATCTGAGCGAGCTACAGATTCGTTCCGGGCGCCGGAGGTTCCCACACGAGACCTGTCAGCCGCTCGGAGGCTTGCCACAACCTGAGCGCCGTTTCGTCGTTCAAGGCTGCTGAACTGGGGGAGACGGGCTTCGAACGCGCCCAGTAGCTTCCACTGCCCGCTGCCAGCGTCGGCGCAAGCGCCAGATGGAGGGGGGTGGCCGCCCCCGCCGTGACATCCAGCATCCAGGGACGGGCGAGCCACAACAACAGGGACCAGCCGGGGTGACGCTCGTGGCCGAAGTGAGTGGCCACCAGGCCGGGATGGGCCGCGAAGGTCTCCAGCGAGTGGGGGCGTAGGCGGCGAGCCAGCTCACGCGTAAACAGGATGTTCGCCAGCTTGGAGCGCTGATACGCACGCCAAGGACGGTAGCGCCGCGTGTGCATCAAGTCGTTGAAGTCGAGGTCCACTCCCTCGTGCGCGCGCGACGCCACATTGATGATGCGTCCAGCGGAGCCTGCGGCCAGCAGCGGGACGAGCCGCAAGGTCAGGCCGAAGTAGGCCAGATGATTCAACGCGAAGGTTTTCTCATAACCATCCGCGGTCGTTTCGTGCTGAGGAAAGATGGCGCCAGCATTGTTGACCAGGAGGTCAAGGCGGTCGAAGCGACGTTTCACCTCTTCCCCGATGCGGGCGACGTCCCCCATGTCACTCAGGTCACCCAGCAAGCCGTGGCACTGTGCGCCTGCCGCTTGCCCCGCTCGGGTCACGTCTTCCTCCGCTTGGGCCAGGCGCGCGCGGTCGCGTCCGAGCAGGATGGTGTCGTGACCCTCGCGGGCGAGCGCGAGCGCCAGTTCGAGTCCGATGCCTCGGGTGGCGCCGGTGATCAGGCAGGTTTTCCGCAAGCGAGCTTCTTTCAAGGATTCCCATCCCTTCGGCGTCCCGTCATTCAGGCTTGGCGGGGCGGATGACGTGGCATGATGCCTTCGCTATGGTATATGGTACAGCGGCGGCTGTGGCCAGCGTATTCGTACTCATCGACCCTCACACGGGGATTGCCCATGAAGAAACCCAAGTCAGGCGGCTACGCGGAATACGATGACCCGGACTTCGATTCCGAGTGGTTTGACGACGAGGCCTATGACCGCGTGGTGGACGGGGCCTACGAGGAGGAACCCCTCGATGAGCGCGCGGCAGCCCGCTCCGGGGCCGCCGCGCGTGGAACGGACCGTGGGGTGGGCGCCCGGGCGGCCGGCCCGGATGAAGCTGGACCGCGCACGTCTCCCCTGGCGATCGCCGTTGGTGGGATGGCGGCCGTGGTCCTGGCGGCTGGGGCAGGCTACTACCTGATGGCCAGCGTGGTGGGAGGCCCTGCCGAGCGGGCGCTGGGGGACTATCCCAAACGGGTCCAGCGCGCGTGGGCGGTGCTGGTGGGGCAACCCCTGCCTGCTCCCTCCCCCGAGCCGACGCCGCTGGCCTCCGATGTGTTGGGGGTGGCACCCGTTGATGGGCCGGGTGAGGAGCCAGACACGCTTGCCTCGGCTTCGGAGATGAGCACCGCCCCTGCGCCTGCTCTGAGGCAGCCAACTCAGGGCTCCGGCGCTCCACCTGCGCTGGAAACCCCCCTGGTTGCCCCCAGTCGCACGCCGCTCCCCTCCTCGACGCCTCAGGCTGGGCCAGCTGTCCAGGCCAGCATGGCGCCGCTGGTGGCGTTGCGGACGGCGGTACCGCTTCTTTCCCCCACCCCAGCCAGCCCACTGCCATCGAAGCCCTCTCAGGCCGCGGTGTCAAAAACGCCCTCCCCCGCCACGCTGCCCACGACCCGGCCTTCCCCGGGCGGGGCGACGCCACGTCTGCCGACGACGGCGTCCAAGGCGCCGGCGCGCAAGGGCCCGCCGGTCACCCCGGCCGTTCGCCAGCCCGAGAAGCTCGTTCTGGAGTTCGCCCCCGGGGTGGTGGTTCTGACAGGACCTCAGGTCGAGGCCCTGTGGAGTTTCTCTGGGCGCCTGGAGAATGCACCAGGGCGCTTGGTGGTGCAGGCCCAGCCAGGGTTTGGCCGTTTGGCGCCTGGGCTGGCCCAGGGACGCGTGAATGCGGTCGCAGCCCTGCTGCGTCGACACACGGGGGGAACGGGCGTCTCAGTCGAGGTGAAGCTCTTGTCGACGCCGGTCGCTGGGTTGGCCGGTCGCCGCGTCGAGGTTCATTTCCAGCCCGCGCCCTCCACTCGCTGAACGTCCCGACTCGCAAGGGCCCTGGTGGGCGGTGGACTCTGGTGCAGCCATTTGGACCTGGTCATCTATAAGCGAAATCCTTACGACCACGTCTTGTTCTCGCACGGGGCGCTGGACAACACGTGGCGTCAAACGGTCGAAGCAGCCGTTGAGGCCGGGATTCCCCTCGATGAGGCCAACCTGGCCGAACGAGATTTGCCGGGCCTGGTGGCTCCTGGGATTTCCTTCAGGAAAACCAATTTTGTCTCCTCCAACCTTCATCGCGCCGACCTGCGGCGTGCGGATCTGCACGAGGCCCAACTGGGAGGAACCGACCTTGATTGGGCTTCCCTGGTCGAGGCCAATCTGACGGGCGCATTTTTGGGCGGCGCGGATCTCTCTTATGCGCAACTGCAGGGCTCCATCCTTCATCGCGCGAATCTGACGGGTGCCGTGATGACTGGGGCCACCCTGGGACGAGCCAACCTGTCCGAGGCCATCCTCAAGAACCTTAACCTGAGCGGTTTTGACCTGACGGGGATCGATCTGCGTGGGGCAGACCTGTCAGGAGCCAATCTGTCCCGGGCCCAGCTGGTGCAGGCTGATCTGGAAGGGGCCAACCTGGAGGGCGCCTTGCTGGGCGGCTGCGACCTGACGGAGGCCAATTTGCGTGGGGTCCGGGCCCGTCACGCTTGCCTGGCCGGGGCGTGTCTGCAGGGCAGTGTTCTGACCGGGGCGGATTTGAGTCGCGCGGACCTTTCCGGCGCGTGGTTGTCTGGTGCGAATCTACGCAGCGTCAATTTTGCCCAGGCCTGCTTGCGCTGGTGTGTCATGCCGGATGTGGTGCTGGCGCAAGCCAACCTGACGGGCGCTGACCTGAGCCGGGCCGAACTTTCCGGGGCCCAGTTCAGCCAGGCCTCCCCCAGTGGAGGCGTGATTCGGGCCACGCTCGAGGGAGCGTGTTTCGATGAGGCCCGGTTGTTCGAAGCCAATTTCAGCCGCCTGGATCTCTCGCGGGTGAGCTTTCGCTCGGCTCACCTGGTACGCGCCAATCTGGGCCAATGCAGGGCCCACGAGGCCTGTTTCAATCACGCCCGGATGAGCGCGGCGGTCATGAACCGGATTCACCTGAACCGGGCCGACTTGCACCGTGTCGACCTGCGTCGGGCTGATTTACGGGACGCTGACCTTTCCATGGCCCAGTTGGGTGAGGCTGACCTCAAGGGGGCTGACCTGGCGCGAGCGAACCTGCGGCGGGCAGACCTGACGCGGGCCAATCTGGGCATGGCCAATCTGCCAGGCGTCAATTTTCGAGAGGCACGCCTGGCTGAGGCTTATCTGGGCGATGCCAACACGGCAGGGGCCGTCTTTGAAGGGGCTTTCTTCAGTGCCACCGAAATGCAGCGTCGGGAGGCATCCTCGTGAAATGGCCTCGCTTGGCCTGGCCGATGTGGACCAACGTCGCCGTCTGCGGGACAATCAATCGCACGCTTGCTCACAGACGAGGGAAACGACGGGAGATGCCTCCGCACCTTTACAAAGCAGGCTTTCTGGCGCTTGTCTCAGCGCTATGCTGGGGCGGTACCCTGGCGCCAGCGGCGGCCTACCCCACCAGCTTGATCTTTGCGCCGACGGGAGAGGTGGCGCCGCGGGGAAAGGGCAATATGTCCTTTTACAATGCCTTCTATGGCGGCAATGTGGACTCCTGGACCGGGCTGAATGTCGGAATTCTTCCGGCGATGCCTCTGGGAGACACAGGTTATCGCCTGCCAGGTCTGGAAGTAGGCCTGGACCTGTGGGCTACACCGGGCGGCGAACCTCCCGTCAAACCCCTCGGGAATCTCAAGCTGGGCTTGATCGAGGAGGCCTCCTGGTGGCCGTCCTGCGCCGTCGGTTTCATGTCCTGGGGCTTTCTGCACCCGAACAAAAGCCTGAATTTCGCTTACCTCGCCACGACCAAGACCCTGACGTGGGGGGGACGTGACCTGGGACGCACCACCTTGGGCCTGGCCCGTGTCACCCCCGGAGGGGCTGACCTGTTCGTTCCCACCTGGCCATTGCCGACAGGGCAGCAAGCCTTTTTTGGGGGGCACGAATTTCCGCCGGTTGGCCCCTTCAGTTTCGCCATCGACACCGTCGGGGGGGTGAGCGAGATTTCCGGCACCTGCCTGGTGATGAACGTGGAGATCGTGCCGGACACGTTCCTGTCGCTCGGCTACGCGATCGCCCACGATCGCTCGCTGGCCTATCCGGACGCCTATTTCATCCAAACTTACACGAATTTCGACATCGCCAAAGCATTCCTGCCCCAGGCGACGGAATGACGTGAGCGGGTACGTAATGGCCAGTTCCCTGCAAGGAGTCCGAGGCTGTCATGACGATCGTCCATAAAACGCTCGCTGCCGTGGTCGCCACCATCGTGGTGCTGGTGGCCTTGCTGTCGTTTTTCTGGCGCGACACCCTGCTCGATTCCTATGCCTCCTTCGAACGCGTGGAAATGACCCGGCAGGTGGAACGGGCCTTCAATGCGCTCCGGGAAGACACCCAGGTACCCTCCTTGCGTCTGAATGACTGGGCTGCCTGGGATTCGACCTGGCGCTTCGTGGCCGGCGAAGAGCCGGGTTACATCGTCAACAACTTTCCCGAGCCCATCACCATGGCCGAGATGGGATTTCACTACACCGTGTTTCTCAGGACAGATGCTTCCATCAAGCACGCCCTCGCCATCGACACCCAAGACGGCAAGCACTGGCGTCCTCTGCCCAGCTGGCTGGGCGAGCATTTGAAGCCAGGCTCGCCCTTGCTGGCGCACCGCGATCATCACTCCAAGCTGGCCGCGCTGATCCAGACGCCGACGGGCGTGGCTCAGGTTGGCTCGCATCCCATCACGCGGGGCGACTACACGGGAGACATCCGGGGCACGATGATCTTTGCCACGGAACTGCAGCCCACGGAGGTCCAGCGGCTGGCTGAGCTGATTCACGTGCCCTTCGAAGCGCTGCCGTTGCACACGACGGCGCTCAGCGAGCCGCAGAAGGTCGCCCTGGCGACGCTGGAGCGAGGGAAGGAGGGCCAGGTCGAGTTGGCGGCCATTGATGAACAGACGCTGGTGGGACATGCCTTGATGCGGGATGTCTACGGGAAGCCTGCCGTGCTGATCGCCGTGCGGGCTCCTCGCACGCTCTATGCACAAGGCCGCGACACCGTGCGCCAGAGCCTGACTTTGCTGGCCATCAGTGGCACCGTGTTCGCCCTGCTCAATATTTTTCTGTTGCGCGGCATTGTGTTGCAGCGCCTGGCCAGGTTGTCCGAGCAAGTTGCGGCGATCGGCTCCGTCGGTAGTTTGGCCGCCCGGGTGGATGCGACAGGGGGCGATGAAATCGCCACCGTCGCCAGCAAGGTCAACGGCATGCTCAGCCAACTCGAACGCTCCCAGGCCGCCATTCTGGAGCTTGAAGCCTGGCGCAAGGGTGAGCAGCGCTACACCGAACTCATGGACGCAGCGCCTGCCCTGGTGCTGATCGTGACGGAGGGACAGCTCCTTTATGCGAACCCCTACGCCACCCGGGTGTTGGGATTGCCGGCCGATGCATCTTGGAAAGGGCGGGCCTTCTCCTCGTTGCTCGCGACGGAGGAATCAAGGGGACTGGCGGAGCGGGAATTCCAACGGCTGGCCGCCGCGGAGCTCGAGGTGGCGCGGATGGAGCTCAAGGGCCTGGGAGCTCAGGGGGAGGTCCTCGATCTGGAGGTGGCGGCCAACCGGATGGTGTTCGCAGACCGTCCCTGTCTCCAGGTCATCGCCCAGGACGTGACGGAGGCCAATCGGGTCCAGGACCAGCTGACGCGCATGGGGCAGGAGATGGAAATTGCCACGCGCATTCAAACCGCCCTGGTGCCCACGGACATGCCAATCGAACGGTTTGATATCGCCATGTCCCTTCAAACCGCAGCCGAGGTCGGTGGCGACCTGATCGATTACATCCCGCAACCCGATGGGCGCTTCTGGCTCGCCATTGGGGACGTCACCGGTCACGGCCTGACACCGGGACTGGTCATGATGATGGCACAGAGTCTGATTACCGGTTACGTTCTCGATGCGCCGCTGGCGAGTCCGGCGGAGCGGCTCGTGCGGATCAACCAGGCCCTGTACCAGAACGTGCGCAACCGCATGCGAAATGACAACTACATGACGCTTCAGTTGATTCATCACCAGGGCGACGGCCATTTCGTGGCAGCCGGCATGCATTGTGACATTCTGGTGTGGCGGGCGGCATCCGGGTCGGTGGAACGCATCGAGGTGCCAGGCTTCTGGACGGGGTTGATGCCGGACATTGCGGAGATGACCCACGACACTTCCTTTTTCCTCGGCCCCTCGGATGTGATGCTGCTCTACTCGGACGGGCTGATCGAGGCCAGCAATGCCCAGCAGGAGCAGTTTGATATGGCACGTCTTGAAGAGGCTCTGGCGCGTCGGGCCCATCTGCCGGTCGGCGAGATCCAGGCGGCGATTCTGGCGGACGTGCAGGCATGGTTGCACGAGCAACTAGATGACATCTCGGTGATCGTGTTGCGGCGCCACGCGGAGGTTCCGGCGCACCCGGAGGCCGTTCGGGTGATCTTGACCTGAACCCGCTGCGTCAATCGGCCCACGCCCAGCTGTTCAGCAGGGCGTGCAGATCCGTCCGGACCACGTAGGCTCCTTCCCCGGGTTCCGCGATGGCGGCGATGCGTATGCGTGCGCCGTGGCGAAAAGCCTGCGCCGCCGTCACGCAAAAGCGCGGCTTGGGGGGAACTTGGGCCGTCCAGGTGTCGTAGAAGCCGGGGGCTCCCTTCAGCATCAGGTCGCGGCAGTGATAGTTTTGATAACGCAGTGCTTCCGCCACGCGCCGAGCCCGCAGGCGGCTTTCGCGGACGGGATACTTGGTGGGCACCTCCGAGCGGTCCCATTCGATGTCGATGCGCAGGCGCTGGCGGCCGAATTCGCGCGTGAGTTCCCACTGTTTCAATAGCCGCGGAGCCTTTCCCAGGTCCGGCAGGGCTTTGAGTTGATAGCCCGTCGGGAGCACGAAGCGGAAGGCCACAGTTTCGACGTTCGCGGCCAGGGCCGGTGCGCTCGGCGTGAAGACAAGCGCAAACGTCAGCAGCAGCGGCGCGGCAAGGCGGATGAGGGAAAGACTGGGCCGGACCATGGAGCGAAACACCTGTTCAAGGGATGGCCGAACTGCCCGTCGCGAATGGCCCAGAGGCCGCGGCGGGTCTGGCGAGACCCTCCGGTATTGTACAAGAGAAAACACCGCCCGATGGTCTCGGGCGGTGATGGGTAAAACCGATGGACGCAGGCTTTACTTGGCGTGCTTCCAGGTCATGCGAAGGCCAATCGAGGGGCCTCCGAAGTCCGCCTGGCTGTTCGAGAGCAGGTAGCCGGCCGAGATGCCGTAGCCCTTGCCCTCGGAGGTCCAGCCCAGGTCGAGGCGAGGTTCCACCGTCCACAGGGCGCGTGCTTCCAGCAGGCTGTCCTTGTTCGTGCGGAACATGGCACCGCCACCCAGCAGCGCACCGACATCCGCCCGCACCGGGCCCAGGTCGGTGCCCAGCTTGGGCAGGAAGCCGCCATACATCGTCAACCAGGGGCCCAAGGGCGCCGCCTGACCCAGCTGCAGGGCATAGTTCATCTGGCCACCGAGCGACAGCCACGAGTTGACCTTGAGGCCGCGTTCCGCGCCATACACCAGGTGCTGATTGGCCGCTCCAGCCAGGGCTGGCATGTAGCGGAAACTACGCGCCCGGTAAGGCTTCGAGCCGGGGAAATGGCGGCTCCAGCCCTTGTCGTGCTGCTTGCGCTTCGTCTTGCATTCACCCTCGCAGGCGGTGCCAGGCGCGCACGCACAGGCCATCTTGCCATGCCCTTCGCACTTGGCGGCAGGCTTGCCGTGGCAGTCATCCTTGCACGCCGCCGCGCCCTTGTCCTTGCAGGCCCCGTCGCACGAGGTGCTGGTCTTGCAGTCGCAGGCCGCCTTGCCCGACTGGCATTCGCCCTGGCAACTAGTGCCAGGCTTGCAGGTGCAGGCGACCTTGCCGGACTTGCACTCGCCCTGGCAGGTGGTGCCGGGCTTGCAGGTGCAGGCGACCTTTTGCTCCGCCTTGCACGCGTCGCCACAGGCGCCCCCACACGCTGCTTTCATCTCCGGCGAGCAGTTGCCCTTGCAGTGGGCCTTCATTTCGGGGGAGCACTTGCCGCCGCAAGCGGCCTTGGCTTCCCCTGAGCCTGCGGGTGCCTTGGCGGCTGGCTTGGCCTCCGGTTGACAGCAGTCCGAGGCCGGCTTGGCCGACTTGTTCTCCGCTTTGGGCGTCGGCTTGCTGGCCTTGGCCGCCGACTTGTGATGGGACGCCACCACGGTGGCATCCGTTTGCAGGGGGGCGGCCGATGCCTGCTGAAGGGGCATGGTCATCAGCGCCCAGGCCGTCGTCACGGCCAGGAAAAGTTTTGACAGACGCATGGTGCTACTTTCTCGTGCGCTCGGTCGCTCGTTTGAAATCAAACGAGCAGCTACGTCATGGGAGCCATCAGGCACCCCGTGCCCGATATTTTAACGCAAACTTAGCCATCTTGCTGGCCAGGGAGACCGGTGGTGGCATTGGGAAGGCCGTTCGCAGTCTAACGCCCCCGGTCGTTGGACCGAGGGCGTTGCACTGGGAACGGCCGAGGTTGTTGTTGTCTCGGGGGGGCCGCTTTGGTGCGGGCACCGCGAGGGTCAAGGCTTCAGAATAGTCCGTTAATGCCGAAGCGAGCCCAGGCCATCAAGCCCTCCAAAAAGCTCACATGACCGTCCCGGTTGGTATCGACCTCGTGCGCGACGGCCTGCGCCACCAAGGCCTCGTGGGTCACGAATTGCCCAATTGGCGAGGAGCGTTGAAAAAAGTCGCGAGCCCGGCCATCGACCTCCGAGTAAACGCCCAAGGCCGGAATCTGGGTCATGTTGATCCACCCGTCGCCATTGCGGTCGTAATTCTTCATCAGGTTGCGGGTGAACTGCTCGATACGCATCGTCTCTCTCCTTGGATGGTTGTCGCGAACCACTGAGAGGGTTATCGCCAGGGCGCCAGCCAAATTCGGTAAGAGAAAATTATTGCTTCGTTTAATTTCAGGTTAAATAAATGCATCCCGGCGCAGGCCAGAGCGGGCTGGCCGTGGTGCTCCCGGAAGGTTCAGGCGTGGGCCAATTCCAGCATCAACACCGGATCCCGCGTCATCGCTTCGGCGATCGCCGCATTGCGTTCGAAGCCGCTGGAATCGTCGGCCAGGAAGCCGTGACGGGCCAGCTCCGCCCGAATCTCCGCAGAGTCCACTGCGCCAAGATCGTCGCCCGGCATCAGAGCCGCCGCCACCCCCAGCGCCGCGCCCAGGGTGACGTTGTACTGGACGAGTCGGCAGACGGAGTGGGCGAAGGGGGTGTAGCCGGCGGCCCGGCAAGCCAGCCCCAGGTTTTTGACGCGCGAGGCCAGGCCCGCCTCCAGCACGACGTGTGCCGCCAGCGCGCCTGGCACGGAAACCGCTCGGAAACCGCGAAAGTCGGGGTAATAGCAGAACGTGCCCACCCGCCGGTGGGCATCACCGGTGGCCAGCGCTTGCAGCGAGAGGCGTTGGCGAACATCGCGGGCATGGCGCGTTTGGCGCACGTACACCCCCCGTGGCAATTCGACGCGGGCCTCGCGCCAGCCGAGTCGGGTTTGCAGGAACCGTTCGAAACGCCGGGCTTCCTCCCGAAAAAAGTCATTGGCGCCTTCGCGGGACAGCCTGAGCAATTCGTCTCCGTCTTCGCTGAAATAGATCAGCCCGTTCCAGGAGGTGGCCTGAGGTCCGACGATGGCCGTGTTGAAGCCATCCGCTTCAAAGCGGTACGGCCCCTCCTGAAGTCCCTCGGCCTCTCGCCAGCGCTGGTAGGCCAGGCCCAGGTGGGGCGGCCCGATCAGCAGGTAGTCGTCGCCCTGCTCCAGATCCAGAAAGTGGCGGTCTCCGAAGACCTGTTGCCGTAGCGTCTCCAGAGAAGGGTCCTGAGCCAGAGCCTCGCAGGTGGCCATGATCGTGTCTGGCGAGACGCCGTGAACCACCGGCAGGGGACTGATGCCCAGGCGCTTGGTCAGCCCGTAATCGGTAAATCCGTCGCTGAATGGCATGCCTGACGCCTCGGCCAGGTCGGCGTCCGGGGTGGCGTCGATGAAGGCGCGGGCCGTCAATTCTCCCTCGGTCGTATGGAGCGCGGCCAGGCGATCGCCGTCCATCCGCACGCCTTGCCAGTCGCATCGCAGCAGGGTGACCCCAGCCTCCGTCAGCATCTCCTGCAGGGTCGCGGCGCCGACATCAGCCGGCAAGGCCACCAGAGGAACCTTCGCCCGCGCCAGGAACTGTCCAAAGATTCCATCGTGGGGGCTTTGCTCCGGTGGCGTCAGGTGACGGGCGTCGCGGTCGACGAAGGCCAGGCCGTCCTCGGTCAACAGCCCTCCCAGCATGGCTTCCGGGCTTACCAGCAGGGCCACCCGAGCGCCGGCGCGCGCGGCCGCCACAGCCGTCAGGCAACCCTCGGTTTCGTTGCCGACCACCAGCACATCGAAGTCTTGCTCCAGCGGTCCCATTCAGACGGCCACCACTTGCAGGGCCGGTTCGATCGTTTGCAGCAAGGCTTCGATGCCCGCCATGGTGCCGGTGATCGAGCTGGGGCAGGTGCCGCAGGCGCCCATGTAGTGGATCTGCAGCGTGTTGCCGCTGAATCCAACCACCTCCAGGCCGCCGCCATCCATCATCAGGGCGGGTCTGACTCGCTCGTCGAGCAGGGCATTGATGCGCTCCAGGCGTCCCCGGTCGAGTTCCGAAAGGTCGTCGGGCGACAGCTTGGCTGCGGCTGGCGTGGCAAAAGCCTTTTGCAGCGCTTGCGCATCGGCCGCCCGAATCGGAACGGCCAAGGCGCGTTCCAACTCGCTCCAAGCGGCTGCCCCGTCTTGCACCACGGTCAGGTAGCGATCGACGTAGTAAACCTCGGTGACGTGGGGAATGGCAAAGAGCTCCCGTGCCAGCGGGTCATCCGCTGCCCCCGCGCTGCTGTCGTAGGAGCGGGCTGTGCCCGTGGTGATCGGCTCTTTCAGCACGAAGCGCTTGGCGTTGGGATTCGGGGTGAATTCGATTTCGGCGATTTTGGGCATGGGAGGGTCAAGGGCTCAAGCGGGAAGAGAGACTCAGGGGCTGGCGTGCCCGGAGCCGGGGATGGGATCCGAGGTTCCCTCGGTGGAACTGGCGTCCTGACCGGACAGGGCGGCTTGCAGCGTGTGCCAGGGCAGCACGGCGCATTTCACGCGAGCCGGCAGGTTCGCGATACCGGAAAAGGCGTCAAAGTAACGATTCTCGGTGTTTTCTGGCGACACCGCAGACGCCTGCCCCGTCACCACGTGGCGAAAATCCTGGATCAGCTGGGCGGCTTGCTGCACCTGCTTTCCCTTGACCTGGGTGGTCATGATCGAGGCCGAGGCCTGGCAGATGGCGCAACTTTGTCCCTCGAACCGGATCTCACGGATGGCTTCGTTCTCGACCACAGCCGTCAGCCAGATGTGGTCACCACAAAGCGGGTTCAGCCCCTCGCTCTGGTGGGTCGGCTGTTCCAAACGTCCGTGGTTGCGCGGTTTCTTGTTGTGTTCGAGAATCAGCTGGTTGTAAAGCGCGGTCGACATCAGGCAAACAACTCCGTGACGACGTGCAGTCCCCGAATCAGGGCGTCACATTCCTCCAGCGTGTTGTAGAAGGTGAACGACGCCCGTGCCGTGGCTGGCACGCCCAGGCGCGCCATGAGGGGCTGGGCACAATGGTGTCCGGCCCGAATGGCGATGCCCTCTCCGTCCAACACACTGCCCACGTCGTGGGGGTGGACACCGGCCAGTTCGAAGGAAATGACGGCAGCCTTTTCCCGAGCCGTTCCCAGGATGCGAAGCTGCGGCAATTCAGCGAGGCGTGACGTGGTGTATTGCAGCAGGCGTTGCTCGTGGGCTTGGATACGCCCCAGGCCGATGCCCTGCAGGTAAGTTATCGCGGCCCCGAGGCCGACCGCCGCGGCGATGGAAGGGGTGCCCGCCTCGAAGCGGTAGGGCAGGTCGTTGAAGCTGGTGTGCGCGTAGGTCACGGTGCGGATCATATCCCCACCCCCTTGCCAGGGCGGCAAGGATTCCAGCCAGGCCCGTTTGCCATACAGCACGCCGATGCCCGTCGGGGCACACAGTTTGTGCCCCGAAAAGACGTAGAAGTCGGCATCCAACGCCCGAACGTCGACTGGTTGGTGGAGCACGGCCTGGGCGCCGTCCACCAGGACAGGGATGTTAAGGGCGTGGGCGGCCTGGATGATGGGTTCGAGCGGGACGATCGTCCCCAAGGCGTTGGACACGTGGGTGACGGCGACCAGTCGCGTTTTGGCGCCCATCAAGGCGATCATGGCCTCGATGTCGAGACTCCCGTCGTCATGAATCGGCGCCACCTTCAGCAAAGCCCCCCGTTCCCGGCACACCATTTGCCACGGAACCAGATTGGCGTGGTGTTCCAGGGCCGTGATCAGGACCTCGTCTCCCGGCTCAAGGCGCGTGCGGCCGAACGTCTGTGCTACCAGATTGATGGCCTCGGTGGTGCCGCGCGTGAAAATGACTTCTTCCCGCTGTTCGGCGTTCAGGAAGGCCCTCACGATGTCACGCGCGCCTTCGTAAGCGGCCGTCGCCTCATGGCTGAGCGTATGGACGCCGCGGTGCACGTTGGCGTGTTCGTAACTATGATAGTGAATCAACCGATCCA
Organism: Candidatus Sericytochromatia bacterium; assembly: GCA_035285325.1. Lineage (NCBI taxonomy): Bacteria > Bacillati > Candidatus Sericytochromatia > Candidatus Sericytochromatia bacterium. The sequence goes on along the minus strand of JAYKJB010000015.1, from coordinate 8,155 downwards.
GCACTGGACGCGGCAGTTGTGTGCTCGCCGCATTGTCCAGGTAGACCAGGGGGTGGCCATTCACCCGGCGCGAGAGAATCGGGAAGTCCGCCCGGATTGCCGCCAGGTCCAGATCGTCTACCAGCGCGGCGTTCACGGCGTGAGCCTCGGCCTGGGAGCGGTGGTGCGTCCCAGCATCACGGCTTGCAACTGCGTGCGCAGGGTCGGGATGGCGACTCCCTCCAGCACCTCAGAGGCGAAGGCATACGTGAGCAACGCGCGAGACTCGGTTTCTGAAATGCCCCGCGCTCGCAGGTAGAAGAGCTGATCCGCATCCAGCTGGCCAATCGCGGCCCCGTGGGCGCATTTGACGTCATCTGCCTCGATCGCCAGCTCGGGTTTGGTGTCCAGTCGGGCGTGCGGGGAGAGCAGCAGTCCGCGTGAACTTTGGGCCGAATCGGTCTGCACGGCCCCCGGTAAGACCTTGATCATGCCCGCAAAAATCGCGTGAGAGCGCTCGTCCAGGATCATGCGCTGGGTCTGTCGGCTGCGCCCGTGCGGAAAAGCGTGGATGAGACGAGAATGGACGTCGGCCACCTGGTCGCCCGATAGCAAGGCCAGCCCATCCAGGTGAGCATCGATCTCGTTGCCCTGGCCGTCGATGGTGACATCAAGTCGGGAGAGCCGTCCGCCCAGCGTGATGTGCTTCAGGGTGTAGTGGGCGGAGGGCGCCAGCCGCGCGGCCCAGGTTTCCAGATGCGTGGCGAGTCGACTTTCACTTTGCACGCGCAGGTGATGCAGGCGTGCGTTTCTTTCCACCAGTACCTCGGTCACGGCATGCACGGCCTGAACTGTCTCTTGCAAGGCCACATAGGCCTGCACCAGCGTGGCCCGGCAGCCCGATTCGGCCACGACCAGTACCCGGGGGGCGATCAGACTGGGAATGGGCAGGCCGGTGGAGATGAACAGCAGGTGGATCGGACGTTCCTCGCACCAGTCGGCAGGAATCCGGACGAGGGCGCCATCCCGGCAGTGGCGAGCCGCCAGAGCCGCCATCACGTCGCCGTCCGTGGGCGCTACGCGACCGAGCATCGCGGCCCACTCCTCGCCGTCCAGTTCAGAAAAGGCCCGCACGGTCAGGGAGGCCCCAGGCTCTCGGCTGCTCAGATGGGCGGCGTAGTGACCATCCACGAAGGTGAGCCGGCACCCTTCGGCCTCGGGCCACAGATAGCGGGCCACCTCCGAGTGCTCCACCTGCCCAGGGGCTTGAACCCGGCTGTATTCATGGGCGGTCAGGGGAGCCAGCGAGGTGAATCGCCAGGCTTCGTCTCGTGGCGAGGGCAGGGCGGCGTGGCGCAAGATCTGGTCCGCCTGCTGGCGCAGACGGGCAAGCGGCCCTGTGCCTTCCAGTGCGGGGGCTTGCGCCAGCACGTTTCCCAGCCAGCTTTCCCTGGAGGTGGTGGTGGCCATGGTCTCAGCGTGCCCCGGTGGTCGAGGCCTGATCGCGTACCCAGTCGTAGCCTCGGCCCTCCAACTCGAGCGCCAGCGTCTTGTCGCCCGTCTTGATGAGTTGGCCGTTCGCCATCACGTGGACGTAGTCCGGCACGATGTAGTTCAGCAGGCGCTGATAATGCGTCACCATCACGATGGCATTGTCCGCCGTGGACAGCCGGTTGACCCCCTCCGACACCACCTTGAGGGCGTCGATATCGAGGCCGGAGTCCGTCTCGTCCAGGATTGCCACCTTGGGGTTGAGGACCGCCATCTGCACGATTTCATTGCGCTTTTTCTCGCCGCCACTGAATCCTTCATTGACGCTGCGGTCCAGAAAAGCCGGCGCCAGATCGACGATCTTGATACGTTCACGGATGTAATCATCGAATTCGATCGGGTCCAGCTCATCCTCGCCGCGCGCGGCGGCCAAGGTGTTGTAAGCCTGCCGAAGAAAGGCCGCGTTACTGACGCCCGGAATTTCGATCGGGTACTGGAAGGCCAGGAAAAGGCCCGCGCGAGCGCGTTCTTCCGCCTCCATCTCCAGCAAATTCTGACCGAGGAAGTGGACTTCGCCCGAGGTGACCTCGTAAGCAGGGTGCCCGGCCAGCACTTTGGAGAGCGTGCTCTTGCCGGACCCGTTGGGCCCCATGATGGCGTGGACCTCGCCGGCACGTACGGTCAGCGACAGGCCCTTCAAGATCGGGGCCCCGTCCACTGAGGCGTGCAGGTTGCGGATTTCGAGCAGGATGGGCGCTTGTTCGCGAATCATGGGGGTCAACCTACGCTGTTTTCAAGCTTCAAACCGAGCAATTTCGTCGCTTCCACGGCGAACTCCATCGGCAGTTGGGTGAACACGTCTTTGCAGAATCCGTTGATGATCATGGCGATCGCCTCTTCCGCGCCGATGCCGCGTTGGGCAAAGTAGAACATCTGGTCCTCGCCGATTTTCGAGGTCGTCGCCTCGTGCTCGACGCGCGCTGTGTCGTTTTGCACGCGGATGTAGGGCACGGTGTCCGCGGCACAGGCTTGCCCGATCAACATGGAGTCGCACTGCGAATAGTTGCGGGCACCAGCCGCCTTGGGCCCCATTTGCACCAGCCCGCGATAGGTGTTGCGGGACCGGCCCGCCGAAATGCCCTTGCTGATGATGGTTGAGCGCGTGCGCGGGCCGATATGAACCATCTTGGTGCCGGTGTCGGCTTGCTGGCAGTGGTTGGTCAGGGCCACGGAGTAGAATTCTCCGACCGATTCCTCTCCCATCAGCACGCAGCTAGGGTATTTCCACGTGATGGCCGACCCGGTCTCGACCTGGGTCCAGGAGATCTTGGCGCGCTTGCCCTTGCACAGGCCTCGCTTGGTGACGAAATTGTAAATGCCCCCCACGCCGTTCTCGTCGCCGGCGTACCAGTTTTGCACGGTCGAATACTTGATATTGGCGTCGTCGAGGGCGACCAGTTCCACCACGGCTGCGTGAAGCTGATTGGTGTCGAACTTGGGCGCGGTGCAGCCTTCCAGGTAGCTGACACTGGCGCCCTCCTCGGCGACGATCAAGGTCCGTTCGAACTGGCCGCTTTCCTCCGTGTTGATCCGGAAGTAGGTAGACAGTTCCATCGGGCAGGTCACGCCCTTGGGAATGAAGCAGAACGACCCATCCGAGAAGACGGCCGAGTTGAGGGCGGCAAAGTAGTTGTCCGTGTAGGGCACCACGGTGCCGAGATACCGCTGGACCAGGTCAGGGTATTCGCGCACGGCCTCAGAAAAGGAACAGAAAATCACCCCGGCGGCCTTCAGCTTGTCCTTGAAGGTCGTGGTGACCGAGACGCTGTCGAAGACGACGTCCACGGCCACATTGGCGAGCATCTTCTGCTCGTGCAGGGGAATGCCGAGTTTCTCGAAGGTCCGAACCAGCTCCGGGTCGACCTCGTCCATTGAACCGAGCTTTTTCTTCTGCTTCGGCGCCGAGTAATAGACGATATCTTGGTAGTCGATGGCCGGGTAATCCGCGTGGGCCCAGTGGGGTTCTTCCATCGACAGCCAGTGACGAAATGCCTTCAAGCGGAAGTTCAGCAACCACTCAGGCTCGCCCTTCTTTTCCGAGATGCGGCGGACCACGTCTTCATTGAGCCCTTTGGCGAAGCGTTCCGACTCGATGGGAGTGACGAAACCCGCTTCGTAGGGGCGGTTGATGACTTTTTCGACCTGGGTGCTCATTCGATACGACCTCTGATTCGCATCATAGCATATTTCGGATAATTCCGGTCCCGTTTGTCACCAGGGCGTCGATCCGTTATGATGACAGCATGTCAGACGGCGACGGCTGACACGCTCTGGGGCAATCCCTTGCCAGATCGCACGGGTCGGACCTTTTGACGAGCCTGGACTCGATTCCCAGATGTTCGGGCTGGCGGCCCGAACACCCGGCGGCGAGAGGATTCCCTCTCCAGTGGGGGGCCGTTCGACTGGTCAACGCGGTTCAGGCCATTCTAACATTGCGGGGTGTCATCCGGCGATTGACGCCCGCCGATACCAGATTGGAGTCACGCCTCCCCATGATCACCCGCGCCACCGAGTATGCTTGCCTGGCCATGCTTTACTTGGCCAAACAACCGCAGGGTGAGACCGTGAACACCGCGGATGTGGCCCGTGAGGAGCGCATTCCGCCCTCTTTTCTGGCCAAGGTGATCAACCAGCTGAGCAAGGCGGGCCTGTTGACGTCTCGTCGGGGGCCAAGTGGGGGACTGGAACTTGCGCGGGACGCACAGGCCATCACCCTCAAGCAGGTGGTTGAGGCGATCGAGGGGGAGCTGGCGGTCAACCTCTGCACCGGTTCGCAGGATTATGCTTGCTTTCGCCTGGGGTGTTCCTTGAAATCGGCCTTCTCGGCTGCCCAGCAGGTCTATCTGGCGCGCCTGGATGCTGTCACGTTGGCAGACCTGGTGCGGGACGACCGCTACACGGCTGACCAGGTCCCCCCGCCAGCCTCCGACGCCCTTTCCCCGGCTGGACCTCGCTGATCCCCCATTCATTTTCCCACCCTACCAGGAGGAGTCCCGTGACCACTGAATCCAAGCCCTCGACCAAACCATTGGTGACGCTCACGTCGCGGGCGGCCGAGCACGTCAAGATCCTGTTTGCTCGCAAGGGCCAACCGGACGCCTACCTGCGAGTGGCCGTGGCCGGCGGGGGCTGCTCCGGAATGTCGTACAAGCTTGACGTGGCCGCCGAGGCGGGACCGGCCGACAAGCTGATCCCGGCCGAAGGGGGGGTCAAGGTGATCGTGGATATGAAGAGTGCCCTGTACCTGGCCGGCATGGAAATCGACTATGACGACGATCTGATGAATGCGGGCTTCAAGTTCCGCAATCCCAACGCCAAGACCAGCTGCGGTTGCGGCGAGAGCTTCAGCACCTGAGCGACTTTGGCGCTGGGGCGTCGCCCGCGGGCCCGTCGGCCTGAGGTGATGGAGGCGGGGCCGCGCCCCGGGTGGGGGAAGCCCAGCCGAGCCGGATCGCCTCCAAGGGCGCGCCCGCGCGATAGGACAGGTGAACCGTCACGGACTCTCCGGCCTGCACCTCGCGGGGCGGAAGCGGCAACTGGAGTTGGAAGAGGTACCAGTCGTTGTCGGGATGGTCGAAAGCCTCGGTCATCACCGCCTTGGTGATCAGGCTGACCGCGTTGACGGTGGCGTCGCAAGCGGCCTCCAAGGGCACGCACACGTCGATCTCGGGGGCGGCCTCCTGCATCAAGCAGACCCAGTAGGTGACGGGCTCTGACACCGCGGCAAGGCGCGGGTCCTCCACGTAGGGATGGGAGGAGCGGATCAGGGGAATCCGGAAGCCTTCGTAATGGTCATCCACCGCCATCAGCTGCAGCGCACTGACCGCGGCGTGGGGAATGATGCGCAGCCCGGGATGCCCGTGACGTGCGAGTAAAGCCCGCATCACCGGAACTTGCTGTTCGTTGACCAGCCCGACGTGGAGCATCTCACAGATCACCACATCAGGACGTTCCGGGCAGTCAAACGCTTCTGCCGGTCCCTCCACCACGCTGACGCGCTCGGAGAGTCCATTCAATTGCATCGTGCGACGGGCCACCGCGGCCATCTCCGGGTCCCTTTCCAGTGCCCAGACGTGCTCCGCGCCGGCCCGCACGGCCAGGGCCGATAGGATGCCCGAGCCCGTGCCGGCTTCGATGACCCGGTCGCCGGGGCGAACGGTCCGCGCGATGGCGTGTCTGAAGGCCGCCATCCGGCGCCCATTCGACAGCATCATGTGATGATAAGGTTGCGGAATACGGCCCAGGTCCGGAAAGCTCACCGTAGGACCTCGAGGGCGGAGCGCCCAGGCGGACGCGCCGATGGAAAGCGGAACCACCGTTTTCAAGCGCCAGGACACGACGGTCCCTGGGGGCTGACAGCGTGCTATCCTGTATCTACCCGAAAGGAGTAAGTGATGTCCTCCCCCACCGTAGACATCCCGTTGAACCTGGTCAAACCGAGCACTCCCTACGAGGCGTTGGTGCTTGAAAACCGTGCCTTGACGCCGGACAGTTCCGAGGACGTTCGCCACCTCGTCTTCGACCTGGGAGAGAGTGGGTTGCGCTACCTGGAGGGACAGTCCATCGGGGTGATCCCCCCTGGGGCAGATGCCGCGGGAAAACCCCATCGCCTGCGGCTCTACTCGATCGCCTCCGCGCGGGCCGGGGATGACGCCAGCGGCCGAACCGTCAGCCTGTGTGTCAAGCGTACGATTTACCAGAACGAGGCGGGGGAGACGGTGCGCGGCCTGTGCTCCAACTACCTGAACGATCTGGTGCCGGGGGACCGCGTGCGGATTTGCGGCCCGATCGGGAAACACTTTCTGCTGCCGGAGGATCCGACTGCGCCGGTGTTGATGGTGGCCACAGGGACTGGTATCGCGCCTTTCCGGGCATTTCTGCATCAGCGTGGTCGTCAGTCTGAACGAGGGCCTGCCTTGCTCGTCTTTGGCGTGCGGACCTCGGCAGACCTGCTCTATGCCGACGAGTTGCGCGCCTTGCTCGACGGGCCGGATGATCGCTTTGCCCTGGCGATCTCGCGTGAACAGACCAATGCGGACGGGGGGCGAATGTATGTCGGCGATCGCCTGGCTGAACTGGCCGAGCGGGTGCTGCCCTGGCTGGAGGCGCGTCATCTCACGGTCTACCAGTGCGGACTGAAGGGCATGGAAACTGGGGTCGAGGCGGCTTTTCAGCGTCTGTTGTCCCCCTCAGGCCAGGACTTCGCTGCTCTCAAGCCCGCGCTCGTGCGGGCGAAGCGCTGGCTGGTCGACACCTACTGACGCTCACGGACGAGATGCACCCGCCGTCGGTGGCGTCTTGATGGCCTGGGGCCTGGCCTTGCGCAGTTTTTCCAGCTTGGGGGCGATCACCCCCGCGCAGTAGGGCAGCTCAGGATGCTTTTGAAAGTAGTCCTGGTGCTCCGCTTCGGCGGGCCAGAACCGCTTCAAAACCGCCACCTCGGTCACGATGGGACGCGGAAATCGGGCCTGAGCCCCTCGGAGGACGGCTTCCGCGCGCTTCCGTTCTGCTTGGTCTCGCACCAGGATGATCGACCGGTACTGGCTGCCGACATCGGCTCCTTGGCGGTCCCGACTGGTGGGGTCGTGCACCAGCAGGAAGGCGTCCAGCAAAGTCTCGTAGGGGATCACCTTCGGGTCGAAGGGGACTCTCACCACTTCCGCGTGGCCGGTCTGGCCCGTGCAGACCTCGGCATAGCCAGGCGCCGCCAGGTGGCCGCCGGCGTAGCCGCTTTCCACGTCACCCACGCCGGCGAGTTGCTCCAAGGCTGCTTCGACGCACCAGAAGCAGCCTCCTCCCAGATAAGCCTCTTGAAACCCTGGAGCGGACTTGGCCGCAGGAGCGGATGGGCCGGCCGTAGGCGCCTCTCCTTTGGCCGGGCCCAGGCGAGTCAGGGCCACCCAGACGCCCATCAGCAGGAGCAAGGACAGGGCAGCCCGCACCGTGACCGCCGTGCGGGGAACGAAGACGGGACCTTCCGAGCCGGTTTCGTCAGGCCCCTCAGAATCCGAGCGCCATTTCGGCATCCGTGTAGGCCGTGTCCGTCGCCCCGTTCGCCTTGGCATAGCGTTTCACCCCGTAGGAGAGGCCCAGAAAGAAGGTGCGAAAGCCCTTCTCCTTCATTTCCGCATACGCTTTCTCAAACGTCCACTTGTCGTGGGCGATGCGGTAGATACCCACCATGGCCCCCGTGCGATCGCGGCCGTGCTGGCAGTGGACGAACACCGGGCCGGTCGTGGGGTCCAAGGTCAGTTTGAGCCAGGTGTCGATCTGCTGGGGTTTGGGCGGCGTCAACCAGCTCATCGGGATGTGTGTGAAGCGCATGCCCAAGCTCTCGACGACCTGCCGTTCGTGGACGGCCTGCTTCTGATTGAAATGAAGGTAGACCACGTGGCGAATGCCCAGGTCCTTGAGTTGGGCCAGACCTTTGTCCGTTGGCTGCTGACCGCGATACAGCGTGTCATCGACCCTGAAAAAATGCCCGAGGTCCTCCCGGGGGCCTCCAGCCAGCCAGCCTGGCTCATCGGCTTGGGCCCGCTCCGTGCTTTCGGCCCGCATCGTGGCGGTCTGCGGGGCAACGGCTCGTGCGGCGATGGAGCTCCCCCCCTGGCCGCAGCCGCTCAGC
>JAYKJB010000014.1 GCA_035285325.1 Candidatus Sericytochromatia bacterium | reverse complement strand
CGATAGGGGTCGAGGTATTGCTGAGGGGAGAGCGCACCCTCTTCGCTTTCGGCGGGCTCTGAGCCCTCTTCGCCAGGACGCAAGGCTGACGAGGTCCCCGGCGGCAGCCAGGGCGGCGTGTCGATGTCCCCATAGCGCGTTCGCACCATCTCGGCCGTCTGTTCGTCGCCCCGCTCCTTGGCGGCCTGCAGGGCCAGATAGACCTGACCGGCATAATCCTGAGAGCCCTTCAGGTGTCCCAGAATGGCATGAGTCACCTGCACGTGCCCGCGCAGCACCGCCCAGGAGACCGCCGTGTGCCCGGCCAGGTCGGTGTGCGCGGCATCGGCTCCCAGGCGCAGGAGCAAGCGCACCACGGCCAGGTGATTGTTGCGAGCCGCCAGAATCAGGGGGGTACGCCCGAGCGCATCTTGCGACTCGATCGAGGCGCCGTGGCCCAAACGACGCTCGGCCAGGGTTTCCATGCCTTCCTGGGCGGCCATCAGCAGAACGTGGTCGCCCCCTTGCACCGTATTATCCGCCCGCACGCCCGAGGCGAGCACGGTGAGGCCGAGGCACGTCGTCAGCAGCAAGCGAAGAGGCCAACTCACGGCCGAGATCCTTTCCACGCTCCGAAGAGCAAACAGGGATGGGGCATCCCCATCCCTGTTTGTCGGCTCAAACGCAACCTTCCTTCAGCGAATCGCGGTCCGGTCGACGACCGACACGGTGTTGTCGGTGAGGTTGGAGACGTAGGCAAAGTTGCCCCAGAAGGCCATCTTGTGGTGCCCCGCCCCGGTCGCGATGGTGGCCTTGACGCGCAGGCTCTCCCCATCGAAGACCGTCACCGAGCCTCCATCGTCGTTGCCGACCCACCACTCGTGGCTGGCGGCTCCGGCCGCCTGGAGCCGATAGTGCGCGTGAGCGTGGCCGTCATCCTCGGCCGCCGCTTGGAGCGCCGGCGCCAGGTAAATGTGGACCGGGCGCTTGCCGACCGGCACCCGCCCCACCAGTCGCTTGGCGACATAGTCGATCACCGCCACCTCGTTGCTGCCCGACATGGTCACGTAGGCGCGGCCGAGGCTCGCATCTACCCCCACATCGGAGGGCGTCTGCCCCACTTCGTCCAGCCGGGTCAGCTTGCCGGCAGGCAGGTCATACAGGCCGATCGCGTTGGAGGCCTTGAAGCCCACCACCGCCGCCACGGCCTTGCCGGCCTGGGTGCCGATGGCCACCGGTCCGGGGTTGTTGCCCCCGCCCACCCGCTGCGCGGCCTTGGAGGCCAGATCGATCAGGCTGACGTCGTTGTCGGCGGAGTTGGGCGCCACCAGCCAGCCAGCCTCCACCGCGATCGCGCGATGCTTGAACTGCTCGCCGGCCACCCCGCCCACGGCAAACTCCTCGCGCTGCGGGGCCGCGGCGCGGTCGGCCGAGAAGCGCAGACGCACCACCTTGGGCTCACCCGTCAGCGAGATATACACGTCCCGATCGTCGTCACTGATGACGAGGCGGTCCATGCCCGCGCCCACGGCGATCGTTTGCAGGGTCTGGTGGTCCTTGGCCGGGTCGATCACCCGCAACTGCCCCTGCTTGGTGTCGGCCACCAGAAAGTGATGCCCATCATGGAAGGGTTTGACGTAGCCGGGATTGCCCGCACCGAAGGGCAAGGTCTTGACCACGGCTTGGGTCTTGGTGTCGATGATCGAAAGCTGGGCCGCACCGGTGTCGGAATTGTAGATGAAGCCGTGCCCGGCTCCGATGCCGTGCGGCGACTTGCCGACGGGAATCTGCTTGAGCGCACTCAGGCTGAGCCCCGCCGAAATTGGCGCGGCTTGCGGCGTGCTGGGAGCCTGGGGCGCCGGGGCCTGGCAGGCCAGAAGGGCAAGCAGGCAGCTGCCTGCCAGGGCGAAACGAGAATCAACGCGTCCATATGTCATGGTGAATCACCTTTCAATCCATACAAACTCAAGGAACGTACTGATAACCGATCAGATAGAACGTCAGGTCACGCATGGCATTGCGCGCGCCGACGTGCTCAGGATCGAGGCCCACGGCTAGGCGCACCCCCGTCAGCGGACTGAAGGCCCACAAGGCGCTGCCGACCAGTTTCAGCTTGGCCGTCGGCTGCGCCGGGCCAGCCGTGGCCACCCAGGCGCCCGCGAAGCCGTTGAGTCCCAAACCGAGACGTAAGTGCTCGCCCAAGCGCCGGTTCACGTGCAGTTGATAAAGCCACGTGGGCCCCAGACTGAAGGGATTGGCCAGCGGGATCCCGCCCAGCGGCAGCTGATAGCCGGCATTGGCCACCCCCTCCCAGTCCTCCCACTGTGCCAGCCCCACCAGGCCCGCGCCGCCCGTCCAGAAGCCCTGGCCGGTCAGGCCGGTGGCCTCACCGGCCGCCTGGCCGCTGGGGGCCGAGAGGCTGCCCCAGGCCGCCAGACCGGCGTGCTCCCATTCCGCCAGCTGAGAACTGCCTTGCAGGCTGAGGTCACCGAGTCCACCCCCCACGCGACGGGCGGTATCGGTGGCCTCCAGGCTGCCGAACATGCCCCAGGCCGCGCGGTCCAGCAGATGGCCGAGGACCGGCGCCTGAAGCCCCAAGCTGACTCCCGGCCAGGGAAAATAGCTCAGGGCAGTGGTTCCCTGCAAGGTGACCAGTGACCCTTCCAGCGGCACGGGCAGCGCGCTGCCGCGGTCGTTGAAGCTGCCCGTCACCTGGCGCAGACTCACGCCCTGCTGCCACAGCCAGCGCGTGCCCATCCCGAAAAAGGAGGCCGCCCCGCCGGCCGCGCCCAGGTCGGAGGCCGTGCCGGAACCGCCACAGCTACAGCTGAGGCAGGCGATCGCCGGGCTGGCCGGCCAGGTCAGAATGAAGCCGGCGGCACAGGCGAACAAGCCACGAAACAGGAGACGCATCCAGAATCCCTCGGCGAGGCTTCGCCCGTGCCAAAGTGGCCCGCGAGCGCGTGGTCCCCCGCCAAGCCATGAAAACTTACCCCAGCGAGCCTGGCAGGGACAAGCGTCACTTCGGCGGCGCGAGCTCCTTGAGCTGGCTGGTGGCCATATCGAGAAACACGATCCGGCCATCCGGCGCGATCGCTAGCGCAGCGGGACTGCGCACGCTGGTGCCGCTGTCCGGCAAACCGAGCCCAGCCAGCGTGACCAGGTGGCCATTGGACTCCAGGCGGCGAATCCGGCCCCACAGGTCCGGCCACTCGATGCCGAACTGGTAAACCAGACCGGCCGAGACGCCCAGAAAGTCCGCAAAGCCCTCCATACCCCGCGTGCCCACCTCACCGATATAGAGGCGACCCTCGGCGTCATAAGCCAAGCCTCGGGGCGTGAGCAGGCCAGTTTCGTGCGCCGGCACGTCGACTTCCCGCGCCAGTTCACCACTCAGAAATTTCAGCGCGATGCGCTTGAGCGGGCCCCCCGCCAGCACGCTGAGCTTACCGTCCGGACTCAGGCGCAGAATCCGGGTGTTGGGTTCAGAACCGGTGCTGACCCCCTCCACGCGCAGGTCCGGGAACTCGGCGAAGGCGATGCCGCCATCCGGCGCGACGGCCACGGCCATGATCCGTTCGAGCGGCACATCCAGGGCCGGCAAGGTCGTGTCGCGTTCGAGTTCCGCCATCTCCAGCCGGTCCGTCCCGGCCAGACGCACCAGGCTCCCGTCGGCCTCCACCCGCCAGAGCGCATCGAACCAGGTGCCGTTGGCGTTCTGAAGCCGACCGCCGAAGACCGGCAGGCCGGCCTTGGTGACCGCGAGGCCCAGCATCTCCTCGAACTGGAAGTCCCGGGCGGGCTGCCCCGGCGCGCCCGTCCACTTCGTTTGCTTCCCTCCGCCCGCCATCGTCTCGACCTCCCCGTTGGCATACAGCTTGCGCAGGCGACGCGGGCGTTGCTCCACGAGGTAGAAATCCTCGCCCGCCGCGGCGATGTCGACCGGATTCTCCAGCATCGTGCCGCGCGCGCGCGCGTGGCCCGTGAAACCCGCCTCTCCCCCGGCAATCAGGGCCAGCGCCCCCTCTTCGAGGCGTCGGACCGCGTGACTGCCCGCCTCGACCACCACCGGACGTCCCTTGGGGTCAAGCGTGAGGCCAAGCGGCATGGCCAAGGGTGCCTCGCGCGCCAGCACGCCTGGCGCCACGCGAGATCCCAGCACCGGACGCACCTGTCCGGAGGGCGCAATGGCCCGCAAGGTGGCGTTGTCGTGATCCGCCACCAGCACGGTGCCATCCGCCGTGACCGCCAGGCCGGCCGGCCGGCTGAAGCGGGCCCGCGCCTTGTCGACCAGCTCGCTCTGAAATCCGGCGGGGCCTTCGCCCGCGAAGGGCGTGAGCTTGCCCTCGGCGTCGACCAGCTCCAGGCCGTGGCGAGCGCCCTCGTGGTCGCCAGAGACGCTCAGCAACACCTGGTCCGCGCCGTAGGGCACCATGGTGGAGAGGTAGGGGTCACAGCGCAAATCTGAGTTCAGCGCCCGCCAGGCCCCCCCGACGGGTCGACGATAGAGACGACTGCCATCGCCATTGCCGAACCAGGCCCACAGCGCCCCGTCTCGCGCTTCGGCCAGGCCCACGATCTCCCTCAGATTCCCCTTGTTGTCGGCCGTCGCCCCCACCGGATCGGGGGTGAAATCCCGCACCGTGCCACTGGCATCGAGCTGGAGCACCCGGACCGGGGGCAAGTCATCCAGACTGTATTTCACGGCCATCCACAGCGTACCGTCCTTGCCGGGCGCCAGGGCCGTCACCTCGGTGTCCTCCAGCCGCTTGGCGGACAGACCTTTTGCCAGCTTCACCGGCTGCTTCTGGGCCAGGCTGCCGGCCGCCAACTTTGCCAGCGGGTCCGTGAGATCGTCCGTTCCGACCACGCGCGTGAACTCCGTCCCATCATAGCGACAGCGCCAGACACCCTGGCCGGCACGGGAGCCCAGATACAACCAGCCGTCCGAACTGACGGCCAGGCGCTCGAACGGCACATTGACCTTCGACTCCGGTCGGCAAGGGCCCGCCACGTGCTGCACCCGGCCGACCGGGTCAAGGCGGAGCAGGTAACCGCTGAATTGACCCGAGACGAAGACGCTGCCATCCGGCGCCGCCGCCAGGCCCACCGGCAAGGGCAGCGCCACCTCGGCCGCCGCCTCATCCGCACGGCAGGCGGACAGACCCGCCAGTGTCATGACGCGACGGACCTCGGCCAGTGCCTGGGCCAGCACCAGATTCCCGGCCTGCTTCGCGACGGTGTCGAGCGTCTCCGCCAGTTCGCTGGGCAGGCGCGCCTCCAGCTGCTTGGCGGTATCCTCAGCAAGCACCCGCACCGCGTGCTGACGGGCACTTTCGGCCACCGCCGCCGACAGGCGTCCCAGACTTTCAACCGCATCACGTTGCTCCGGCAAGACCCGGTGCTCGATCCAGCACGTCGTCAAGGTCGAGGCGCTGTCCAGGCGAACGGGCTTGGCCGGGTCCTGGTCCTTGGGATAGACGGCTCTCAGCCCCTTGATTTGCCCCTCCGCACGACCAATCGCCGCAAAGAAGATCACGCCCTTGGGGGCTCGCAAACCGGGAAAAGCGAAGCGGCCCGCGGCATCGGTCCTGGCCACCAGCAGGGTCCCGTCCTTGCCCGTGATGAACTTGCCGTCGGCCGTGCGCAGGTACACCGCGATCCCGGCTTTGACACCCTCTTTCAAGGCCGTCAAGGCGAAGCGAGGCCCGCCCCCGGAGCGGGGAAGAGCAGCCTTGGAAAGCGCTTGGCTGCGCGCCGACTGCAGGGTGGCGCCGTCCAGGCCGATCAAGGTCGCCCCATCCTGGCCAATCAGGGTCGCGCCATCCATCCCGATCAAGGTGGCGCCATCCATGCCAATCAGCCCCGCGGGGGCACGCAACTCCCCTTTCAGGGTCGCGCCGTCCATGCCGATCAGGGTCGCCCCATCCATGCCAATCAGGGTCGCCCCATCCATGCCGATCAGGGTCGCGCCGTCCATGCCAATCAGCGCGCTCGCCGTCGGTGCCTTCAGGGTTCCACGCGTCGAGGCACGCGCCGCGGCGCCCGCGGCGGGTCCGCTGACAGCATTCGGGCGAAACCATTGACAACCGAGCAAGGACAGCGACAGGGCCAGAGGCAGCCAGACTTGTCGAACCACGCGTGTGCCCTCCCGGAGAAGCCGATGGACTTCTCATACCCGACCGCAAGCGCCTCCTCTGGAGGCTCAGGCGCCCCGTTCGAGGCGCCCGTGCCAGGCGGCCAGTCCGGCCAGGGCCATCGCGGCGCCGAGCGCGAGCAGCACGGGCGTGAGACCGACCTCCTCCACCACGAAGCCGATCGCCCCCAGCGGTAGGGTCGCGGCCAGGTTGAGCAGCGTGTTCTGCACGCCGAAAACCTTGCCGCGCAGCTGTTCCTCGACCAGTTCCTGCAGGCGCGTCTGCAGCGGCACCGCCACCCAGGCCGCGGCAAAGCCCAGCCCAGCCGCCAGCGCAAAGGCCAGCGGCTTGTGGGCCGGACCCAGGCCGGCCAGACCGCCCAGGACGGCACCGCAAGCGAGAAACCCCAGGGCGATCGCCCCATCGCGCCGCAGCCGCTCCCCCAGCTGCCCGATCAGCCAGGCCCCCAGCGCCAGCCCCCCGCCGGCGGCCGCCAGGAACCAGCTGAAGTTGGTTTTGAGCACGCCCTTGGCAAACAAGATCGCCAGCACGCTCATGGCCGCGAACATCGCAAAGATGACGACCTGGAAGGCCAGCGTGCGACGGATCCCGCCGCGACTGCGAATGTAAGCCAGGCCCTGCCGGAACTGGGCGGCATAGCCTTGATCGCGCGGCGCCACCTCGGCCGGCTGGGTGTAGCGCACCCCACGCAGGAAGCCCACCGACAGGAGAAAGCCGGTCCCCACGACCCAGGCCGCCCCCTGGGTCCCGAGCCACTGGGTCAGCGGCTCTCCGACGCTGAAACCCACCACGATCGACCCCACCAGGGTCGTGGTGAAGATCGAGTTGGCCTGCATCAGGTGCTCCCGCGGCACCACCAGCGGCATGGCCGCGGCTTCGGCCGGGATGAAGGGCTGGGCGGCGCTGGCGATCAGAAAGGCCAGGGCGATCGCCAGGGCCACATCGGCGTGCCCCCACAGCCCCAGCGCCACCACCAGGGCCGCCCGCAACAAGTTGCTGGCCATCATCACCCGGCGCTTGTCCCGGCGGTCCACCCAGACACCGGCCAGTGCGCCGAACAGCACATTGGGCAAGGTGTGCAGGGCGAGGGCCAGGCTCATGACCCGGGCCGAGGGCGTCGCGTGGCTGACGGTCTCCACCAGCAAGATGAAGACCAGCTTGTCGGCCACCTGCGACACACACTGACCAAGCCACATGACCAGGAACGAGCGATTGGCCAGCAAGGGCCCGAATCCGGTCGCGGAAGCACGCGAGTCCGCCATGCAGGCGAGTGTACCACAGCCCGTTCGGCGCCCCGCGGGCGTCCTGAACGCGCGGCAAGGCGACGGGGCCCGCTCAGCGCCGCACGAGCGCCGGGGGCCCCACGTCAGCGCCGCCGCAGCGGCGGCCGCTGCTCAGCTGGCTCCCTCCGCTATGACACCTGTTCGATCTTGAGCTTGCGCGCCTGGGCCCGCTTGATTGGCTCTGCCAGCGGCGCACAGATGGTCAGCACGCCGTGCTCGAACGTTGCCTTGGCCTCTTCCTGACGAATACGCTCGGGCAGGGCCACCAGGCGGTCGAAACGTCCATACTGGCGCTCGCTGCGGAAGTAGGTGTCTTCCGAGACCTCCTCGGCGCGCTTCATCTCGCCGATCAGATGCACGCTGTCCTCGGTGATCTCGATGTTGACCTCTTCCGGGGCGATCCCGGGCAACTCGGCACTCAGGATCAGCTCACTGTCTTTGGTGAAGACCTCGACATTCGGCATGAAGCCGCGTGCGCTCTCCAGCAAGGGCAGGCCGGTCAGCGCCCGCCCCGGTGTCCAGTGTTCCAGCATGCGATCCATCACGCGATCCATCGAGCGACGCATCGATTCCAGCTCGAGCATCGGCTCCCAGCGCATCAAGGACATGGGCATTCCTCCTTCAGGCTTCCCGCCGTTCAGCCAGGCGCGCGTGTCCTGGCCCTGCGCCCCATCCAAACACCCGCCGCGACGGAGTCCAACAGGAGAACAGGCCTCCAGGTGGCCAGGCGTGAGATCGGGAGCCGGCCCAGGTCGCTGGGTCCTCAACCCGCCAGTCCCACGAGGCGGCCCCCGTTCAGCGGGGCCGGACGCGGCTTTCAGGGTGCTTGCTGGCCGCGCCAATCGAACATGCGCTGCGCCCGGAGATCCCGCTCCGCGCGCACGGCGGTATAAGCCTTGAGCGCGTGTCTCACCTGGATCACCAGGTCGTCGGTGGCGCGCAGGGCCGGGCTGGCCGCCAGGGGGGTTTCCTGCAGGGCCTGCAGCAAACGCCAGGCGCCCAGCGACAGGGGGCGCGTCCCGTCGCGACAGTCCAGACAGGCCACCCCGCCCTCTTCCACGGCCAGGCCCCCCAGCGCCTCACCCTCGTCCAGCGCGCAGCCACAACGAATGCAGCTTTCGAGTTCCGGGCGGTAGCCCAGGGCCGTCAGCAGCTGCATTTCGAAGGACGCCAGCAGCAACTCCGCGCGACAGGGCGGCTGCAACAGTGCGAGCAAGGCACCGTAGGCATCGAACAGGTCAGGATGGGGGTCATCGGTCTCCAGCAGGGAGAGCAACAGCTCGTTGGCCGACATCGCCGCAGCCAAGCCGTCGAAGTCGCTCACCACATGGGGAAAGCGTCGCAGGGTCTGACTGTGGGAGATGGTCTGGAGCGAGCGTCCCGACACGAGCGTCAGCTCCAGCTCATTGAAGGGTTCGAGGCGACCCGCCAACGGGCTCTTGGCTTTACGCACCGCGCGCGCGACCGCCCGGCCGAGCCCGCGCTCGCGCGTGAACAGCACCACGATCTTGTCCGCCTCGCCAAGTTCGTGATGCCGCAGCACATAGGCAGACTCGACCTGCTCGCGCCCCTTCATCGTCCGGCATTGTACCGCGCCGCCCCGGCCGCTCGGTTGCCGCCCGGCGCGCTTCAGGCGATACTGACAGGCCATCGCGCGTCAGGCGTCGCACCGAGGGGGCCGTCTTGCACCATCCCGAACTCACGCTGTCCATCGTGATCCCCTGCTACAACGAGGTTCGCACGCTCGAAGCCCTGGTCGAGCGGGTGCTCGCCTCGCCCTGCGGCCGCAAGGAGCTGATCCTGGTCGACGACTGCTCGACCGACGGCACCCGCGACCTGGTGCAACGTCTGGCGGAACGGCTCGGCTCACAGGCCCAGGCGCGCTTTCACGAACGCAACCAGGGCAAGGGCGCGGCCCTGCGCACCGGCATCGCCGCCGCGACGGGCGACATCGTGATCATCCAGGATGCCGACCTGGAATACGACCCCGACGAGTACCACAAACTGGTCGCGCCGATCGCCGCAGGCCAGGCCGACGTGGTCTATGGTTCCCGCTTCCTGCCCAGCAGCCCGCGGCGCGTGCTGGCCTTCTGGCACCGCATGATGAACGGATTCCTGACGCTCTGCTCGAACATGGTCACCAACCTCAACCTGACCGATATGGAGACGTGCTACAAGGCCTTCCGCCGCGAGGTGATCCAGAGCATTCCGCTGTGCGAGAACCGTTTCGGTTTCGAGCCCGAGGTCACGGCCAAGCTGGCGCGCAAGAAAGTGGCGATCAGCGAGGTGGCGATCGCCTACCACGGGCGATCGCACGACGAGGGCAAGAAGATCGGCTGGAAAGATGGCGTCGACGCGCTGCGCTGCATCGTGAAATACGCCCTGTTCACCTGACGCGATGAAAGGGGAACCTGGCGTCGTCGCATTTCACGGCTTGCACGCGAGCGTGGTATAGTGCACGTTGTCGGCAAGGGCACGTCCTGACGTCGTTTGCCGCTGGTCTGGAACACGCCGTGCCCTCGGCCCTTCTCGGTGTCGCGCCTGTCGCGCGGCACCAGCCTGATCCCCGGACCGTGGGCACCTTGCAGGAGGATTCCATGCGTCGTCGCTTCATCCCACACAGCCTGGTGCTGGCGCTCTGTGTGGCCGTTACCGCTTGCCAGGGAGGCCCCTCGCCCAACACGGCGACGGCGGGCCAGTCCGCGCCGACAGCCAAGGCCGGCGCCGGAGAAGGCGTCATCAAGGGCGTCGTCAAGGTCGATGAAATCAGCGCCGGCGCCTACCGCCTGGCGCAGACGGCCGCCAAGGGCGGCACCGTCACGGCCCGCAGCGACATCGACACCAAGGAAGCCACCGTCGGCCCCGACGGCAGCTTCTCGGTGGTGGTCAAGGGCGGCGCCGAGTACAAGCTGGAGGCCTCCGTGCCGGATGGCAAGGGTGGCGTGACCAAGGTCGTCTCGCCCACCGCCATCATGGTGCCCCTGGCTCAGGACCCCCCGATCGTCGATGCCGCCAGCCTGGTGACCCGTCGCACCGGCTCGATCCAGGGCCTGATCGAACTCAAGGACGCCAAGGCCGGTGACACCCCCGAAGGCGCCGACGTCTTCCTGACCGGCGGCACCT
>JAYKJB010000013.1 GCA_035285325.1 Candidatus Sericytochromatia bacterium | reverse complement strand
ATTTTTCTGGGCCGAACGAGACATAAATCACCGCGCGGCCATGGTGCGTGGACATAATCTGAAGACGCACGGCATTCCCGGCCGGGATGCTGTGCGCCCGTGGTCGGCCACGCTTGTTTCGGGGTGTCATTCCTGGACAGGCGATGCTCGCGGGATGACCGTTGACAAGGTGGGGCCACCTTAATATAACTTTACATGCTCGGGCCCCAGACAGGCGTCATGCGTTCGAAATCGGCTTTTGACGCCCACTGAGGGCAAATCAGGAGGGACCCCATGCAAACCACGATCCTGGATCACCTCGAAGGCAACACCACCAGCCTGGAGGAGGTCGTTCCAGCCGACGAACTGGAAGAACTCGAGTCCTCCGCCGGGGAACTCGAGGCGGAGTCCTTCGATGCCGATGAAGTGGCCAACGAGGTGGCCAGTGAAGCGGCCAAGCTGGCGGCCAGTGGCACCACGGCCGATTCCGTGCGGCTCTATCTGCGCCGCATCGGCCGCATCCCGCTGTTGAACGGCAAGGAAGAGGCCGACCTGGCCCGGCGCATCGCCGAGGGCGGTCCCGGAGCGGATCGCGCCCGCAAGAAGCTGACCGAGGCCAACCTGCGCCTGGTCGTCTCGATTGCCAAGAAGTACGCGGGCCGGGGCCTGACCATGCTTGACCTGATCCAGGAAGGCAACCTGGGCCTCATGAAGGCCGTCGAGAAGTTCGACTACAAGAAGGGCTTCAAGTTCTCGACCTATGCCACCTGGTGGATCCGTCAGGCCATGACCCGGGCGATCGCCGACCAGGGCCGCACGATTCGCATCCCCGTGCACATGCTCGAAGCGGTCAATCGCTTCAAGCGCACTCACCGTGACCTGATCCAGCGCCTGGGGCGGACGCCCACGGGCGACGAGGTGGCCCTGGAGATGGGGGTCACCTTGGCCAAGGTGCAGGAAATTCTCGAATTGCCGGGCGAGCCGGCCTCGCTCGACACCCCGGTGGGCAAGGAAGATGACGCTCGCCTCGGCGAGTTCATCGAGGACGAAAGCGCCCCGGCCCCGGTCGACGGCGTGGCGCGCAGCCTGCTGCGCGAAGACATTCTCGACGTGTTGAACACGCTGTCTCATCGCGAGCGCCAGGTGTTGCTGCTGCGTTTCGGCCTGGAAGACGGCCAGGAGCGGACCTTGGAGCAGGTGGGCCAGTGTTTCGGCGTGACGCGCGAGCGCATCCGCCAGCTGGAGGCCAAGGCACTGCGCAAGCTGCGTCACCCCAGCCGGCACAAGTGGCTCAAGGACTACACGGCCTGAGCGAAGGCTCGCGCCCTCCTGCTGAAGTTTCACCTGCCGCAGATGTCATCTTACCTGCTTCAGCGCCTGCGTTTCTTCTGTCGCAAGTTTGCGCTGGGCTTTCAAAACACGGATCTGGTACTGGACGTAGGCAGTGGCAACGATCCGCACCCGCGAGCAGATGTCCTGTGCGACAAGTTCGTCTCGGATGACACCGAGCGTCAAGGGTCGCTCACGGTCGATCGTCCCCTGGTGGGTGGCGACTTGGAGCATCTGCCGTTTCGCGATCGGGCCTTTGGCTTTGCGATTGCCTCCCACGTCCTGGAACACGTGTCGGATCCTGAACGGGCAGCCGGAGAGCTGTCACGCGTGGCCCGACGCGGCTATGTCGAAACGCCGGCCGAATTTGGCGGCAAGCTCATGGATCTACCCGGCCATCGCTGGTACGTTCGCGAGGAAGGCAGCCAGCTGGTCTTCACCGGGAAGAGCCAGGCGATGTATGACGATGTGATCAATCACGTGGCATTCACGCTGTGGGGGCAGCGTGACGATGCCTGGATGCGGTTTTTTTACGCGCATCGGGAGCTGTTTTTCGTCGAACATCGCTGGGATGAGTCGCTCGCGGTGCGCGTGCTCGGCGAAGCCAGCTTGGTGACGGCCGAGGCGTCCTTCATCGGGGCGGATGTGGAGCGGACGCTCAGCAAGGCGGTGGACCGCTCCCCGCGGGCCCGCCTCAAGCACGCCATCCGCGATTATTATCGGAGCCCGCTTTACGGTCCTCGGCGCCCCGTCGAGCTGTCGCAGTTGTGCGTCTGTCCTATCTGTCGGGGTACGCTCCGCTGGGAGCCGCAGGCCATCCACTGTACCGCTTGTCAGGCCTCCTTCCCGCAAGCGGAGGCCGATGGTTGCGCGGTTCCGATGTTGTTGCGGGACCTGGCCCGCTGAGCAGGGCCTATTCCTTCGCGTCGGCGTTCACGGCCGTGAGCATGTCGTCCCAGGCGCTGTCCTTCGCGAAGCGGGTGTCCTGGTAGCGCGTCTTCACGAACTGTTGCAGGGCCGCGCGCTCCTTGGCTGCCAGGGTCCGCGGGGGCAGCAGGATCGACAGGCCGTTGGCGGCTGAACCGTAGCCGTCTTTCTCGTGCAGCATGGCGTCTGCTTGGGCCTTGCGCGTGCGTTCGACCGCTTCGCGCACGCCAGGATCCTTGACGTGCTTGGCCAGCTGAGCCGTGAAGGCCCAGAGGTCGCGCTGATATTTTTCGTGCTCACCGAAGTTCGGCACGGCGTCGTAGGCCGTGAGGATGGCCGTGCGCTCCTTGGGCAGGGCCGCCAGCACGGCACGCGCCAGGCCATTGAGGGCGGTCTTGAGCTCGTCGAGCCGGCCGATGTCGATCGCCGCCATCGTGACGTAGCCGCTGTGCTGGTTGTGGCCGGCGTTGCTGTGCTTGCCGAGCCCGGCGATCGCCAGCTTGCGGGCCAGTTCGGCGGGTTCCTCGTCGGCGGCCGCGAGCGTGTCGAAGAGCTTGGTCATGGTGAGGTTGGAGTTGTCGACGGAGTAGCTGACGTCCTCGCTGGCGATCGCGTAACGGGTCGTGCCACGCAGCTCGTAGAGCGCTTCGACATTGCCCATCAGGCAGGCGCGGAAGTAGATGGCATCGAGCGTGCGTCCTTTGAGGCCCTGGCGCAGCGCCTCGGACAGCTCGGGCAGGCGCATGATCGGCTGTTGCTCCGCTTTGGGGAGGGGTTTGCCGGCCAGGTCGGTCTGGTTCTCATCGGTGCCGATGCCGAAGACGCCTCCGCCGTGGGTGTAGATCTGCAGGTATTTGCGGCGCGCGGGATACTGGTCGAGCGCATAGCCCAGCACCTGGGAGAACACCTTGGGATGGTTGGAGGCGACCTCGGTCACGCCCGGCGCCAGCGGGCTGCCAGGGTTTTTGATCGTGTCGGGGTCCCGGTCGGCAGCCTGGAGGTAATGCAGTCGGGCATCGCCTTGCTCCTTGCCGTCACGGAACACCAGGTTGTGCACCTTGCTCTGGGGCATGTCGTCCAGCATCTTCAGCATGCCAAGCGATTGCGGGCTCTGGTGCTTGGTGTCGTCGGTCATGAGGTAGGTGAGCTTGACGGCCCGCCGGGTGTCTTCTACGCGGGGCAGCACCGGGGCGATCCGGAAGTCGGCATAGGCCGCGCCACCCAGCTTGCGCCGCCCGCTCGCGCCGAAGTCCTCCGAGCCGGAGGGGCCCGTAGGCACGACCGGGCTGGTGCCGCAGCCGGCCATCAGGCTGAGGCCGACCAGGCCGAGCAGGTGCAGTCGCAAGGAGTGGGGCAGGGATCGAGGCACGCGGTGGCTCTCCTTTGGCGGCAGGCGGGACGGACGCATGGCGTCACTCGCAGGAATATCCCGCCTGAGGGTCCACGACATTCTTATTCACCGATAAAGCCAAGGTTAATAAATGGCGATTCGCCCGCCCGTGTTCAGCCCCCGCCGGTGGCGGGTCAGGGCTTGCGCTCGGCCACGCCGCGACGTTCGGGCCGAGGCCACTCAGCGCGGCAGCGCGCTCGTGCCCATCATGTAGACATCGACCGCCCGCGCACACTGCCGCCCTTCGCGGATCGCCCAGACCACCAGGGATTGCCCGCGCCGCATGTCGCCCGCCGCGAAGAGCTTGTCGACGGAGCAGCGGTAGCCCTCCTGGTCGGCCAGCACATGGCCCCGGGCATCGCGGGCCACGCCCGCCTGCGCGAGCAACCCCGCCGGCTCCGGTCCGCTGAAGCCCAGGGCGAGCAGCACCAGGTCTGCCTGCAAGCGGAACTCGGAACCAGGCAGCTCCTGCATCTGGCCGCCTTCCCAAGACAGCCGGCTGGCCACCAGGGTCTCGACCCGTCCCTCACGCCCTTCGAAACGCTTGGTGGCCACGGCCCAGTCGCGCCGGCAGCCCTCCTCATGGGAGCTGCTGGTGCGGAGCTTGACCGGCCAGTAGGGCCAATGACCCGGTTTTTCCGCGCTCGCGGGGGGTTGGGGCAGCAACTCGAACTGGGTCACCGAGGCCGCGCCCTGTCGATTGGCCGTGCCCACGCAGTCGGCGCCCGTGTCGCCGCCCCCGATCACCACCACGTGCTTGCCGGAGGCCGTGATCTGCCCGGGCAGAGGATCCCCGGCGACGACCCGGTTCTGCTGGGCCAGGTAATCCATGGCCAGGTGCACACCGAGCAGTTCTCGCCCCGGCACCGGCAGGTCGCGGGCCCGCTCGGCGCCGCCGGCCAGCACCACCGCATCGAAGTCCGTCAGCAGATCCGACAGGGCCAGGCTGACACCCACGTGCACGCCGGTACGGAACTCGACACCCTCCGCGCGCAGCTGCGCGACCCGGCGGTCGATCAGGCGCTTCTCCAGCTTGAAGTCGGGGATGCCGTAGCGCAACAGGCCACCCACGCGGTCGGCCTTTTCGAACACCACCACCGCGTGGCCCACGCGGGCCAGCTGCTGGGCGCAGGCAAGCCCGGCCGGGCCGGAACCGACCACGGCCACACGTTTGCCGGTCTGCTGCGCGGGCGGTTGAGGCAGCACCCAGCCCGCTTCCCAGGCCTTGTCGATGATCGCCTGCTCGATCGACTTGATGCCCACTGCTTCGTCGTTGATGGCCAGGGTGCAGGCGGCTTCACAGGGGGCCGGGCAGACACGGCCCGTGAATTCCGGGAAATTGTTGGTGGCATGCAGGGCCGCGAGCGCCTCTTGCCAGTTTTGCCGGTAGACCAGGTCGTTCCAATCCGGGATGGCATTGGCCACTGGACAGCCATTCATGCAAAAGGGGGTCCCGCAGTCCATGCAGCGCGCGCCTTGCAGCACGGCCTGCCCGTCGCCCAGGGGCGAGACAAATTCGCGCCAGTGGGTCAGGCGTGCCTCGGGCGCCTCGACGCGGGGGCTTTGGCGCGCGTGGTCCAGGAAACCGGTGACCTTGCCCATCGGGGAGTTCTCCTTCCGCAGCGGCGGATCGTCAGGCCGGCAGCAACTGCTCGCTGGCCGCGAGCGTGCCCAGCGCGTGGCGGTAGGCGTGGGGAAATACCTTGATGAAGCGGGTGCGGGAAAGCTCCCAGTGGTCGAGCAGGCGCCGCGCCCGCTGGCTGCCCGTCAGCTGCGCGTGGGCTTCGAGCAGGCGTCGCACGATCGCCTCGTCCGCTTCCCCGAGGTGCCAGAGGGCGCGGGGCAGCGTCGCGCTCTGCTCGGCCTCACCGAGCAACGGCTCACGCGCCACCATGGCCGGGTTGCAGTGGGCCTCGAAGCGACCCTCCTCGTCGAGCACGTAGGCGATACCGCCCGACATCCCGGCGGCGAAATTGCGCCCCGTTCGCCCCAGCACCACCACGGTGCCACCTGTCATGTACTCGCAGCCGTGATCGCCTGTTCCCTCGACCACTGCCTGGGCCCCGGAGTTGCGCACCGCGAAGCGCTCGCCCGCCACGCCCCGGAAGTAGGCTTCTCCGCTGATGGCGCCGTAGAGTACGGCATTGCCGGTGATCACGTTGTCGGCCGCCGCGCCGCGGAAGTTCGGCGACGGCTGCACCACCAGGCGGCCTCCGGAGAGTCCCTTGCCGCAGTAATCGTTGGTTTCGCCTGTCAGGGTCAGGGTGATGCCACGGGCCAGGAAGGCGCCCAGGCTCTGGCCGGCCGAGCCCTCCAATGCCACCTGGATCGTGTCATCCGGAAGACCCGCATGGCCGTGGCGCCGGGCCACCTCGCCCGCGAGCATGGTGCCGACGCTGCGGTGGATGTTGCGGATCGGCAGGGCCAGCCGCACGGGCTCTCCACGTGCCAGCGCGGGTTGCGCCTGCGCGATCAGTTGGTGGTCGAGTGCCTGCGCGAGCCCGTGGTCCTGGCGTTCACTCTGGCGCCGGGCGACCTCCGCTGCGACCGTCGGCTGGTGGAAGATGCGGCTGAAATCCAGGCCTCGGGCCTTCCAGTGGGCCACGCCCGACTGGGTGTCGAGCAGATCGGCGCGGCCGATCATGTCCTCGAAGCGTCGGAAGCCCAGGGCGGACATCCATTCGCGCACTTCCTCGGCGACGAAAAAGAAGTAGTTGATGACGTGCTCCGGCTTGCCGGCAAACTTCCGACGCAGCACCGGGTCCTGCGTGGCGATGCCGACGGGGCAGGTGTTGAGGTGGCACTTGCGCATCATGATGCAGCCCTGGGCCACCAGTGGCGCGGTGGCGAAGCCGAATTCGTCGGCCCCGAGCAAGGCGCCGATCACCACGTCACGCCCGGTTTTCAACTGACCGTCCACCTGCACCGCGATCCGCCCGCGCAGCTGGTTCAGCACCAGGGTTTGCTGGGCCTCTGCCAGGCCCAGTTCCCACGGGGCGCCGGCATGCATGATCGACGACCACGGGCTGGCGCCGGTCCCGCCGTCGTGGCCGGAGATGGTCAGGTGGTCGGCCTTGGCCTTGGCCACGCCCGCGGCGATGGTGCCCACGCCCACCTCCGCCACCAGCTTGACGCTGATCGAGGCCAGCGGGTTGGCGTTTTTCAGGTCGTGGATCAGCTGCGCGAGGTCCTCGATCGAGTAGATGTCGTGGTGGGGCGGCGGTGAGATCAACTCCACGCCAGGGGTGGAGTAGCGCTGTTCGGCGATGTAGGCCGAAACCTTTTCCCCCGGCAACTGCCCCCCCTCGCCTGGCTTGGCGCCTTGGGCCATCTTGATCTGGATTTGCTCCGCGCTGTTCAGGTAGTCGGCCGTGACACCGAAGCGGCCCGAGGCCACCTGCTTGATCTTCGATTTCAGCGAATCTCCGGGTTGCAGCGGGCGGTCGACCTCGACCCTGGTCGGCCCGAGCCGAGAGCGCAACGTCTCGCCCTCGCCGATCGGCGCGTAGCGCCGCCGATCCTCGCCGCCCTCGCCGGAATTCGATTTGCCGCCGATCCGGTTCATGGCCAGCGCCAGGTTGGTATGTGCCTCGGTCGAGATCGAGCCCAGCGACATCGCGCCGGTGGCAAACCGTCGGACGATCGCGGCGGCCGGCTCCACCTCGTCGAGCGGCACCGGGGTACACGCTGCGAGGCGGAAGGTGAACAACCCGCGCAGGGTCATGTGGCGCTCGGATTGGTCGTTGATCAGCCGCGCATACTCGCGGTAAGTGGTGGCGTCATTGGCGCGCGTGGCGTGTTGCAGCTTGGCGATCGCCTCCGGCGTCCACATGTGTTGCTCGCCCTGCACGCGCCAGGCATAGTCGCCGCCGACCTCCAGCCTCGACTCGGGGCCTGCGGCCGGCCCGAAGGCCTGACGGTGAATGCCCAAGGCCTCTTCGGCCAGTTCGAACAGGCCCAGGCCCTCGATCTGAGAGGCCGTCCCTGCAAAGTAGCGGTCGACCAGCGCGCGGGACAGCCCGACGGCCTCGAAGATCTGGGCGCCGGTGTAGGACATGTAGGTCGAGATGCCCATCTTGGCCATCACCTTGCGCAGTCCCTTGCCGATCGCCTTGATGTAGTTGGCGACGCCTTGGGCCGGGTCTTCCGGCGAGAGTTGCTGCACCGTCTCCAGGGCCAGCGAGGGGTGAACGGCCTCGGCCCCGTAGCCGGCCAGCAGTGCGATGTGATGCACCTCGCGTGCCGAACCGGTATCGACCACCAGGCCCACGCGCGTGCGCAGCCCGCGATCCACCAGGTGTTGATGCACGGCCGACAGGGCCAGCAGGGCCGGGATGGCCACCCGACTGGCGTCTTGATGTCGGTCCGAGACGATCAGGATCGAGGCCCCCGAACGCACGGCATCCTCGGCCTCCCCGGCCAGGCTGGCCAGGTGCGCCTCGATCGCGGCCGGCCCCCAGGCCAACGGGTAGGTGATGTCGAGTTCGTGGGCCTGGAACAGCCCATCGCTCAGCGGCGCGATCCGCCTGAGCTTCTCCATCTGGTCAAAGTCCAGTATCGGTTGACTCACCTCCAGCCGGAGCGGGGGGTTGTGCTCGTCGATGCCGAGCAGGTTGGGCTTGGGCCCGATGAATGACACCAGCGAGGTCACCAGTTCCTCGCGGATCGGGTCGATCGGCGGGTTGGTGACCTGGGCGAACAGCTGCTTGAAGTAGTGGTACAGGCTCTTGGGACGGTGCGAGAGCACGGCCAGCGGGGTGTCGTTGCCCATGGACCCGGTCGGTTCGACCCCCTGGGCGGCCATGGGCGCGAGCAGGAACTTGAGGTCCTCCTGGGTGTAACCGAAGGCCCGCTGGCGGAGGCCCAGCGTCACGGCGGGTGGGGAAGGCGTCGCAGCCGGCGCAGGGGCTTCCATGTCGTCGAGTCGGACCCGCAGACGATCGTTCCATTCGGCGTAGGGCCGGGCGGTGGCCAGCGTGGTCTTGATCTCCTCGTCGTCGATGATGCGGCCCTGTTCGAGGTCGACCAGGAACATCTTGCCGGGTTGCAGCCGCCCTTTCCGTAAAATCTGCTCCTCCGGGATCGGCAAGCAGCCCGCTTCGGAGGCCAGAATCACCGTGTCATCGGCCGTCACCACGTAACGGGCCGGGCGCAACCCGTTGCGATCCAGGGTCGCCCCGATCTGGCGGCCATCGCTGAAGGCGAGCGCCGCCGGGCCGTCCCAGGGCTCCATCAGGGCCGCGTGATAGGCGTAGAAGGCGCGCCGGTTGGCGTCCATGAGGGCGTGGCCTTCCCAGGCCTCGGGGATCATCATCATGATCGCGTGGGCGAGCGAGTAACCCGCCATGACCAGCAACTCGAGCGCATTGTCGAATGAGGCCGAGTCGGATTGGCCGGGGTAGATCAGCGGCCAGAGCTTGTCGAGATCCTCGCCCAGCACCGGGCTGGCGATCGCCCCCTGGCGCGCCCGCAAGCGGTTGAGGTTGCCCCGCAGCGTGTTGATTTCCCCGTTGTGGGCGACCAGCCGGAAGGGATGCGCCAGGTCCCAGGTTGGAAAGGTGTTGGTGGAGAAGCGCTGATGCACCAGCGCCAGCGCCGACACCAGCCGCGGATCCTGCAGGTCGAGGTAATACGAACCGACCTGTTCGGGCATCAGCAGCCCCTTGTAGACGATCGTGCGCGCGGAGAGCGAGGGGACGTAGAACTCGGTGCCGTGGGCCAGCCCCAGCGCCCGGATGGCGTGTCCGGCCCGCTTGCGGATCACGTAGAGTTTGCGCTCCAGAGCGTCCGTCACCCGGATGCCCGCTCCCCGGCCGATGAACACTTGCCGGATCACAGGTTCGACTTGCCGCACGGACTCGCCGAGGTCGCGGCAGTCGACCGGCACGTCGCGCCAACCCAGCAGGGTCTGCCCCTCCGCCCGCACCGCGCGCGCGATCTCCTGCTCGCAGGCCAGGCGTGAGGCCGGTTCGCGCGGCAGAAAGACCATGCCGACGCCGTACTGGCCGGGCGGGGGCAGGGCAACGCCCTGGGTGGCCATTTCAGCGCGCAGGAAGGCGTCCGGCACCTGGATCAGGATGCCGGCCCCGTCCGAGGCCTTCGGGTCGGCACCGACGGCCCCGCGGTGCGTCAGGTTGCGCAGGATCGTCAGGCCCTGCTGGACGAGGGCATGGCTTTTGCGCCCCTTGATGTCGGCGATGAACCCGACCCCACAGGCGTCATGCTCGTGCAGGCCGTCGTAGAGACCTTGGGGGGCGGGCAAGCGGGGATGCGACATCGGGGACCTCACGTCTGCGATGCCACGTTGCATCGCCCAGTGTGGACCGATCATCGTCCCCAGGGAGCACCACCCACGCCTGGCCAGACCGGGAGGCGCGAGCCTCACCACCATACCTGCTGGGGCCGGGCCTTTCAAGAGGGGTGCATGAACACCTTGGCCAGTTGGGGCGAGCAGAGGCGCGCGCAGCGGCGCGTCACCTCGGCCGCCAGGGACCACAAGGCCTCGTGCATGTCGGCCGCCAGCGGCAGCGTGTCGGGCGGGGCCTGCAGGCCGTACGCCTGCCCCCGGGCAGCGCGGAAATGAGCGAGGGCCTCGCCATCCGAGTGGGCCAGCCCCGAATACTGGGCAAAGGCGATGCGCAGCCGGGCGGGCAGCTGGACCTCGACCGCCTTCACGCTGACCCGCGCCAGGGCCTCGCGGCGCACCTTGGTCGGGGGCAACGCCAGCTGGGTGGACAGCGTGGCCAGCAGGGCGTCCGCCTTGGCCCGATAGGCCTGCGCAGCCTGCCGCAAGGGCGCTTGCGCCTCTGGCGCCGCTTGCTCGGCCAGCCCCTCCAGGTACTGGGCATTGGCCCAGGCCTGCTTCAGGCTGACCATCTCGGCGCGCACCTGCTGGCGGGCCGGGTCCTGAACCACCCAGAGATAGGCGAACAGCTGCTCGATCACGCTGCGCACCAGGATGCCGGCGTCGCTCCAGAGCTCGGCCTGCAGTAGCAGCACGGTGGCGCGCGTGCTGGCGATCGCCTTGGCCAGGTGGCAGAGCGCCAGGTCCTCGGCCGGGGTGGGCTCGGGCAAGTTCCAGACCACGCCCGCCTGCAGGTTTTCTGCCAGGGTGCGCAGCGCTGCCAGGCCCAGGGCCGGCTCCGCCGTCGAGGTCGCGAGGGGCCGCGGAGGCCAATCAGCCTGCGTCATGATCGTGCGGTCGCGGTTGTCCGCGTCTTCAGCGTGTCGGGTCTCCTGCACCCGCCAGCCGGGCTTTCAGCTTGTCGAAGCGGTCCCCCAGGGCCGGGTCCCGCTGACGCAATTTGAGGAAGGTCGCGCGCAGGCGATCAGCCAGCAAGGCATCGGGCAACAGGCCGGGATCAGCGGCCAGAAGCTTGGCGATGCGCTCGCGCAGCTCGCGCTCCTCCGACGCCGCGATTTGGGCGAGCAGGTCATTGGCGTTCTTGCGTTCCGCCAGCACCTCCCGCAGCACGAAGCGGCTGCTCAGGGCGCTGACCACGTCGATGTCGAGCGCGTCGCCAGCGGCTCGGTCGCGCGGCGCCAGCGCCTCCAGCGCGCCTCGCTTGCCCAGACTGACCACCAAGCGGTAGCTTCCTGCCGGCAGGTCCTTGCGGAAGGCATAGCGGCCCTGGTCGTCCGTCCGTGACACCAGCGGTTTACCTTGCTGGTTGCGGATGGGGTTGCCGGCAGCATCGACCAAGCGCACCCAGGCCCGCCCGAGCGGTTTCTGGCCTGTCAGGGCCAGCAGCTGGCGACCGGGCGTGGCGAGCGGCGCCCACTCGTGTGCCGCGACCCCGGCCAGTCCGGCCGCCGGAAGCTCCGGGACCTCGTTGATCAGCTTGGCCAGGTCGGCGCCCTGCCAGGCGTCCGGGTCATCCAGGTAGGCCGGCAAGGCCGACACCTGGCCCGTCAGGCCGACCTCCACCGGCGCCATGCCGGCCAGTTCGCTCACCTCCGCCAGCCCGTCGGCCGACGGCGCAGCCGGCGCCGGCGGCGGGGCGGCCGATGCCAAGGGCACGGGAGCCATCTGTGGAGGCGAGGGCGGAACGAGCTCCGCCGGATTCTTGTTCGGCACGATGGGCGCCTTGGCCGCGCCGGCGGCGAGGCCCGAACTGTCCTCCCCCAGAATCTGGTTCGGGTTCAGCAGCGGATTCCAGCCAGGGCCGCTGCCGATCGCGCCCTGTCCAGGCAGGGTCGTGCGGGTGCTGGTGCAGCCGGATAGGCCCGGCCCCAGCAGGCCGGCGAGCAGGCAGCAGGAGAGCAGAACGTGAAGCGGGCGTTTTTTCATGGTGGCGTTTTTGTACCCACCCAAAGCCCCCTTCCACGTGCCGGCCAGGTGACGGAGCCCCCCTGATCACCCTGGCCACCGAGGCAGCCTCGACCCTTTCGGTCCAGGCTGCCTCGGTCTCACGTCGGGTTGGCCAGAGGGATTCAGCGTGCCTGGCCGATGGGGCTGACGATGCCTGGCATCGGTCGGCTGGTCGCCGCTGGCATCGGTACCACCCGCACGAGGCCGCAGTGCTCCGGCAGCGAGAGCTGGCCGTCGCCATCCTGGTCGAGCCGGCGGAACGTCTCGAGCGCCGGGTCCCGGAACTTGAAGTTTGCGGGGGCGCCGATCAGCGGGATCGGCTGGTCCTTGCGCCATTCCTCGAAGTTCAAACCGCCGTCCTGGTTGGCATCCAGATCGAAGAAACGCTGCTCGCAAGGATCCACCGGCGGCGGGGCTACCAGGCCCAGGAATTCGGCCTGGGACAGCCAGCCGTTGCCGTCCTGGTCTTTGCCGTGAAATTCGGCCGCGATCGGGTCGAAGACGGGCGAGGTCGGCCGGGGCTTGCTCACGCTGAGCTTGCGTATCACGGCGGCGTCCGTGCTGGAGATGACCGTCACGTGAGCCTCAGGCGGCGCCGCAGGGACCGTGAATACCGGCGTGTCGTTACACCCGCTGAAGGGGTAAGCCGCTCGGTACTCCTTGAGGCTCAGCTGGTCATCGCCATCCCGGTCGGCCTGGTAGAACGCGTCCAGACCACAGGGTTGTTCCGGATCGCCATCGACAAAGTCGATCAGCGCGGCGACCTGACCGGTGACGGTCTCGGGCGCGAGCTTCACGCTCATCGACACCACGGTGGTCTTGTTGGCCAGCACGCGCTCGGTTTGAAGTCCCTGGCCGATCGCGTGGCCCTCGCCATCGTAGGCCGTCACGGCAAACTCGACCGGTCCCACCGCCACGTTTTTGAAGGCGACATCGACCTTCGCCACGAGCATCTCGCGGCGCTCGAGGCGCCGCTGCTGGCTGTTGCCGCGGGCGTCGCGCAGGCTCAACTCCACCGATTCGATGTCGGTCCGCTTGGCCAGCGTCCGGTAGAGCTTCGCCGCGGGTTGCAATCCGGGGAAGCGGACCGTCACGGTGCCGCTCTGGGCATTGATGGCAGGTTTCTTCAGGCTGCTGGTCTTCACGATGGGCATGCCCTCGAGGCGCGCGCAGGCGGGCAGCACGGTGCCGGCAACCAGGGCGAGGGTCAGCAGGCGGATGGGCTGGAACACGGGGAACCTCCTTCGGGTGTCGCGCAGGGCGACGAGCACCACTGGGGGATGAGCGATAGCCACTTTTGGTTTGTATACTAATTTTGTATACCGGTATATGCGCAGACCGGTCAAGGGACTTGCGTTAATTTTTGGTTAATGGGTTCGAGGGTCCAGGCCACCGTCGGCGTCATGGGGGGCACCCTTGTCGCGACGCCGCCCGAGCGTCATCGGCGCCTCGTTCCTCCGTGGGCTTCAGGCGGCTTGCTCTCGCCGCTGAGCGCTCTCAGCGCGAGGCGTGTGACCGTGCTGAGCCTCGCCTTCGCGGGGGCGTCGAACTCCCCGACGGCATGGCTGTCGTGGACGCTTCCCCTGCCGGTGAAGGCTTGACGTCCGTCCGCGCGGCGTCGCGATCAGGCGAACTGGGGCAGCTGCTCGGGCGGGAACAGGTCCGCCAGTTCCAGCGTTCGGTGGAAGCCCTGGACCAGGGTCTGCAAGGCCTGCAGGGTGGTTTCGATCTCCCGCTCGCCCTGATGCAGTTCAAGCGCCCGCTTGAGGCGCTGGCAGGTCGTCTCGGCCTCGGAGAGTTGTCCGACGGTCCTGGGATAGCGACGTAACCGCTGGGCGAGCTTGCGGGCGGTGTTGGCTTCCTCGTTCTGGATGGTCTTGATCGCCAGGGAGCGGGTCGGGTCGAGCATGAGGCCGATCAGGCGGATGATCTCCAGGCGAGGGGCCATGTGGGCGAGCGTCCGCTGGGCGGTCTGGATCAAGGCCAGGTCAGGAGCGGAGACACTGGATTCTGCCGCAGCCCCCTCGACGGGGTGGCGCGTGGCCGCCGGGGCCAGCGGGCGCGACACAGGGGGAGAAGGGCGCAGTTCCTGGGTCGGCGGCAGCGGGAAGACTTCCGATAGCACCGGATCCGCCTGAAAAAAGGTCGGCAAGCGGCTCAAGAAGGTCACGCCGCGCCTGGCTTCCTCGATTTCAGGCGCCGCAGGGCGTCCGTGGGTCAGCGCTTGCGCCAGCGCGTCGAACGCTTGCTGGGTCTGCGCCCATTGCCCGCAGACCCGCGTGACCAGACCACCGAGCGCGCTGGCTTCGGTCAGGGTCTGGACCACGTAGGCCACCACCATTTCGCCCTTCGGGGAGAGCACCGGTGGCTTGGCCGGGGTTTGCGGGAAGCTGACGCCTCGGCGCCGGCAGGCCTCCACCAGCAGGCCCACCCGAGGCGCCAGGCGGGCCATGGTGGCGCGGCTCTTGTCGAGCATGGCGGCCGCCTGGAAAGGGTTCAGCAGCGGCAGTTCCGAGGCGACCGGGCTTTGCGGCGGAATGGCGTCGGGAGTCACAGAGGTTGCTTCCTCGGGGCACCGGGGCGCGATGGGGCAAGGGGTTCTTCAGTATAACCCACCCCTCTGTGACCCCCCACACGCCCCTGGGAGCTTGGGGCGCGGCAGGCTATAATGAGGCCCCCAAATCAAGGAGACTGTGCTGCGATGACCACGCCCGTGCTTCCTGCTCGCTATACCGCCCGGCGCAGCCTGGGGGAGGGCGGCATGGGGGAGGTGCACCTGGTTCATGACCAGGAGCGGGACCTCGAAATGGCGCTCAAGTGCCTGCACGCTCACCAGGGCGCCGGGGACGCTACCTATCTGTTCCGCCAGGAATTTGGCGCGATGATGTCGTTGCGCCACCCCAACCTGGTGGCTGGTTATGATTACGGCGTGCTGGCGGACGATCGCCCCTACTTCACCATGGAAGCGGTGATGGGGCCGGAGCTGGCGCCTACCCGGCAGGATGAGGCCGCCATCCGGGCCTGGCTGCCCGGCCTGCTGGCAGGCCTGGATTACTTGCACGGCCGTGGCTTCGTGCACGGCGACCTCAAACCCGAGAACATTCGCTTCACGGCGGATGGCACGCCCAAGCTGATGGACCTTGGCCTGCTGACGCCGATGGGCCGGCGGGCGGGGGCCATTCGTGGCTCGGTCTGGTACATGGCTCCGGAGGTGATCCAGCAAGGACCCCTCGATGCGCGAGCCGACCTTTACGCGCTGGGCGCAATCCTGTTTCAGGTGCTGACGGGACGCCCCCCGTTCACCCACGAAGACACCCTGGTCCTGCTGCGCCAGCACCTCGAGGCCCCCGTGCCGCCTTTGCGTGACCTGGCCCCGAACGTGTCGCCTGAACTGGCCGAGCTGGTCCTGCGCCTGCTGGCCAAACGCCCTGCGCAACGGCCGACCAGTGCCGGGGCGGTCCTGGCGGAATTGGGTTTGCCGGTGTCGGGGGCGTCCTGCCTGTCCCTGCTGGGTGCGCCCATCATCGGCCGAGAAGGGGCCCAGGCGCGCCTGGCGGAATGGCTGGCCGCCGACACACCGCGCATGGTGCTCTCCGGGCCCGTAGGCGTCGGCAAGTCGCGCTTGCTGGAGGCCGTGCGGGCCGAGGCCATGCTGGCGGGGCAGCGGGTCGTCCGCCTGCAGGGCGCAGGGCCGGATGCGCCGCCCTACCAGGCGCTGCAGCCGCTCATCCGGAGCTGGCTGGCCGTGTCGTCCCCCACGCGCGACCGCCTGGCCCCGATTCTCGTCAAGTTGATGCCTGAACTGGACGTTCCTCCCGCGCCTGCCATTGATTCGGTTCAGGAGCGGGCGCGCCTGCACGGGGCGTTGGCCGAGCTGGCACGGGAGCAATTGCCCTCGGCGCTCTGGATTGTGGATGACGGCGATCGCCTGGATCCGGCCAGTCGGGAGTTGCTCGATGCCTTGCGCCGTCAGGGGGATTCGGTCAGCTGGCGCTGGCTGGAGGCCTGTGATGCCTTGCCGGAGGCTGCCGGCGAGCCGTTCGCATCCCTGCCGCTCGGGCCGCTGACCGAAGCGGCGGTGCTGGATCTGGCGCGCGCCTTGCTGGGCCAGGACAGCCTGCCGACCCCCGTGGTGATCCGCCTGCCCCAGCTGAGTGGCGGCATTCCGGCCACGGTCGAGGGCATCCTGACCCACTGGTTGCAGGCCGGCGCGCTGTTTCGCGAGGGGGCAGGCTGGGTGGCTTCCGCCGAAGAGGCCTTCGCCTTGCCGGCCGACCTCTCCCTGGTGCTGGACCAGCGGTTGGCTTCGCTGTCCGAGACAGCCCGCCAGCTGGCGAGCCTGGCCGCCGTGCTGGGGGCGCGCGGCTCCCTGCCGCTGCTGGCTGCCGTGGCGGCGCTGGATGAGCTGGCCTGGTTCAATGCCCTGGCGGCGCTCGAGGCGGCTGATTGCCTGATCCTGGAGGCCCAGGAGTATCGCTTTGCCCGGCCCCTGCAGGCCCTGACCCTGGCGCATGGCGTGCCGGAAGCGCAGCGTCGTGAGTGGGCGGGGGCTGCGGCGGCCTGGCTGCAGGCCCGCTGGCCCCAGGCGCCGGAGGATCCCGCCGTGCCCCTGGAATCGCTGCTCGCGCTGGCCCGCTTCGGGCTGGCCGGCGCGTCGCCACTGAGCGCCCTGCCCTGGGTGCGGGCGGTCGCCGACCGGCTAATCGCCCTGTTCGCGCTCGAGGTGGCGAGCGAGTTGCTCCTGTTGGCACTGGCGGTGCCGGAGCTGCCCGCCGAACAGGCCCTTCCGCTTCAGCTTCAGCTGGCGGAGGTGCGCCGCCATCAGGGGCGTTCGGATGATGCCTTGAGCCTGCTTGAGGGCCAGGGCCTGCTGGTCCAGGCGGCCGAGCGGGGGCTGGGGGGCCTGGCGCGGGTGACCACCAGTTATGGCGTGCTCCTGATGACCAAGGCGCGCTACGCCGATGCCCTGGTGGCCTTTGAACGTGCGGCTGAACTGGCCCAAGGCGAAGCGGACCTGGAAGAACAGGTGCGGGCCGGGCGTTTCGCGGGCCGCACCTGCTACTTTATGGGGCAGAATGCCGCTGCGCTGAGCCATCTGGAGCGGGCGGTCAACACCGCGCGAGGCGGTGGACTGGAAGGGCCGCTGGCCAGTGCGCTGGGCGTTTACGGTTACGTGCTGGCTGCGTCGGAGGGGGCACGTCTGTCTGAAGGTCTGGCCCTGCTGACGGAGGCCGCCGACCTGCACCGCGCGCAATCCAATGCCGTGGCCCTGGCCGAGATGCTTTCCACGCGCGGCTCCCTGCTGCTGACTGCCTCCCGCTTCGGCGAGGCCAGGGCGACTTTCACGGAAGTCCTGCCCCTGGCCGGGCGGCTCGGGATTCCGGTAACGGTCATGACGGCCCAGCTGAACCTGGCCGCCGTCGCGCTCGAATGCGGCGAACTGGTCGAGGCGCGGCGCCAGGCTGAGGCCGTCCTGCAGCTGGCAGGCAGTCTCGGGCGACGCTTCTATCTGGCGCATGCCCTGGGCATCCGTGGGCTGGTGGGTGTGCTTCAGGGCGATCTGGCCAGCGGTTGGGCCAGCCTGGAGGAGAGTCTCGGTCTGGCGCTGGAGATGGGCAACAAGGTGCTCGAAGCGGCGGTGCGGGTGCGCCGGCTGGAGGCGTTGCTCGTGCTGGGACGCGCTTCCGAGGCGCAAACCGAACTGGCCGCCGCGCGCCGCCTGGTGCAGGAGTCTCACTCCCATGAACACGACGCCAAGCTGGCGCTGGGCGCGTGCCTGATCGACCTGCTCGAAGACCTGCGCCGGGCCGGCCCCTCGCGGGAGGCCGGCAGCGCACTGCTGGCCATCGGCACGCTGGGGAGCCGGCCGGATACCCAGGCGCGGCTGGCGGCTCACGTCGAGCAGGCCCGTGGCCTGGGGGCGGTCCCGCTGGCCCACGCGCAGCGCTGGCAGGGGGCACTGGCCCTGTATGCGGGGGATGCGCCGGCGGCCCTGCCGGCGCTCGCGTCGGCCCGCGGTTTGGCCGAACAGGAGGGGCTGGTGCTGCTCGGCGCCGAGCTCGATGGTTTGCTGGCCTGGGCGCGCGCGGCGAACGCCGCTGACGAGGGCCTGCTGGGCCCGTTGCAGGCGGCCCTGGTGGTGGCGCGTTCGCAGGGGGCAAGCGTTCAGCTTCACTGGCTGGAGGCCGCGCTTGCCGAACTTCAGGGCGAACCCCGGGCCCGCCGGGAGGCGGCGCGGGCCGTGCGCGCGCTGGCCGAGGGGCTGTCGGGCGAGCATCAGGCGGCCTGGCAGCTCTGGCCGGAGCGAAGCCGCGTCCTGGCGACCCGCCCTGTGCCTCCCTCAGCTGCGGATGCCCGCCTCGCGGAGGTGCTGGAGCTGGCCAGCACGCTGGACCCGCTGGCCGGTCACGACAACGTGGTGCAGGCGGCGTTGCGCATGCTGGTCGATTTCACCGGGGCCGAACGGGCCTTCTTGCTGCGCTACGACGACGCGGAGGTCAGCCACCGGGCCTTCTACGGGATGACGCCGCAGGAGTCGGAAGCCTTCTCGGTCACGCTGGCCGACCAGGTTTACTGGAGCGGCGAGGCTGTTTACATCGAGGACGTGCAGGCGGATGCGCGACTGGGACAGCAGCTGAGCATCCAGGCGCTGGGCGTGCGGACCGTGTTTGGCCTGCCGTTGCGCTGGGGCGGCGAGGTGATCGGCGTGATCATGGCCGACAGCCGGGAGGTGCAGGCCGACTTCACCTCCCGCGATCTGCCACTGGGACTGGCCCTGGCCGATCAGGTGGCCCGGGCGCTGCACCTGGCCCGGGAGCTGGAGCGGGCCGACACGGCGGTCTTGGAGGGCGATCGCCTGTTCGCCCTGGCACTGGCCACCGCCGGGGCCCGCGACCTGGAAACCTTTCTGCGTCCCGTGGCGGCCGAGGCCCTTGCCCTGACCGGGGCGGACCGCTGCTTCCTGGTCACGGGCGAGACGCTCGTGCCGAGGGCCGCCTTCGATGCTCAGGGGCAATGGCTGCCGGCCGGCACGCACGAACTGTCCACCACGGTCTGTCGCTGGGTGCTGGAACATGGCGAGAGCCTGTACCTGCCGGATGCCTCGAGTGACGAGGGCTTTCAGCATCAAAAGAGCGTCATGGCGCTGGCCCTGCGCATGGTCTTTGCCGTGCCCGTCAGCCACGATGGGGAGCGACTGGGGGTCCTGTACCTGCACTCCGGCCGGGTCGGCCGCGAAGACCCGGCCCTGCTGCGTCAACTCGCGCGTTTGGGCGAGCTGGTGGGCGCCTTTCTGGCGCGCAGCGAGGCCTGACCGCGCTGCTCCCGGGCCGTCAGCCCCGCCGCCAGGCGTGGTAGCGGGCCACCCAGCGCAACAGGCCCTCGGGGGCGTGGGCGCGCTTCCAAGCGCCCGCCACCTGCTTGTTGGCCTCCATGAGGGTGGGATAGACGTGGACCGTCCCGAGGATCGCATTCAGCCCCAGGTTGTGGCGCATGGCCAGCCCCCATTCCGCGATCAGCTCCCCGGCCTGACGGCCCACGATGGTGACGCCCAGGATCCGGTCCCGTCCGGGGGGCGTGAGGACCTGCACGAACCCTTCGGTCTCGCCCTCGGCGATCGCCCGGTCGAGGTCTGCGAGCGCATAGCGCGTCACCTCGAAGGCCAGCCCCTGAGCGGTGGCCTCCTCGCTCGTCAGTCCGACCCGCGCCACCTCGGGCTCGCTGAACACGGCCTGGGGCATGACGCGGGCATCGAGCGGAAATGAGCGAAACGGGGCCACGAGCGCATTCACCGCGGCATACCAGGCCTGGTGGGCGGCCGCGTGGGTCAGTTGCCAGCGTCCGACCACGTCGCCGGCGGCATAGATGTGGGGGATTTCCGTGCGCAGGCAGTCGTCCACCTGAAGGCCATCCTCGCGGAGCAATCCCAGCCCTTCCAGTCCGAGGCCCGTCAGGCGGGGCGTGCGTCCCACGGCCACCAGCACGGCATCGAAGGCGAGGCGCACGGGTTGCCCCGCCTGCGTGGCGAGCAGCGTTTTCTCACCGCCCACCAGCTCGAACGCGTTGGCTTCACAGCGGGTCAAGACCCGCACACCTTCCGCGGTGAAACGCGTTTCCAGGGCCTCGGAGGCGGCCGGCTCCTCGCGCGGCAGTAGCCGGGAGGCCTGTTCCACGATCGTGACGGCCGAGCCGAACCGGGCCAGGGCTTGCCCCAGTTCGCAGCCGATCGGCCCCCCGCCCAGCACCAGCAGGCGGGCGGGCAGCTGCGACAGCGACCAGACCGTCTCGGAGGTGAGGTAACCCATCTCGGCCAGGCCGGGAATGGCCGGCACGCGCGGCGCGGCCCCGCTGGCCAGGACCACGCTGCGGGTCGTGAGCTGGGTTTGGCTGCCGTCGGCATGGCGGATCACGACCTGCCAGGGCGTCACCAGGCGGGCCTGGCCCGTGAGCACCTCGACCCCCAGCGCGGTGTAGCGTTCGATCGAGTCATGCGGCGCGATGGCCGCGACCACGCGCTGCACCCGGGCCATGAGCTGGGCGAAGTCAAATGTCGCCTGGATGGGGGGGAAGCCCAGGCTTTCGGCCCGCTGCAACTCGGCCACGAAACGGGCCGCGCGTAACAGGGCCTTGGAGGGCACACAGCCGGTGTTGAGGCAGTCGCCCCCCATGCGATCCTGCTCGACCAGGGTCACCTTGGCCCGCACGGCGGCCGCCAGATAGGCGGTGACCAGCCCGGCGCTGCCGCCGCCAATCACGACCAGGTTGCGGTCGAAGCGACGCGGACGTGGATGGCCGGCCAGGCGTCGGCGCCGTTGCCAGGCTCGCGAGAGTCCGCGAGCCAGCCAGGGGAACAAGGCCAGCAGCGCAAAGGCGCCCCACAGCCTGGGCGAGAGGATATCGGCCAGGCTGGTGAGACGCGCGAGTTCGGTGCCCGCATTCACGTAAACCAGCGTGCCCGGCAGCATGCCCAGCTGGCTGACCCAGGCAAAGGTACGCACGGGCATGGCCGTCAGCCCCAGCGCCAGGTTCACCAGGAAGAACGGCACCACCGGCACCAGCCGCAAGCTCAGCAGGAAATGGGCGCCGTCGCGGCGCACCCCCGCATCGAGGCGGGCCGACTGGTCGGGAAATCGGGCCAGGACCGCATCGCGCAACAGGTAGCGGGCCCCCAGGAAGGCCAGGCTGGCGCCGAGCGTGGAGGCCAGCGAGACCAGCACGGTTCCCCAGGCCAGGCCGAACATGGCCCCGCCCGCCAGGGTCAGCAAGGTGGCCCCGGGAAACGAGAGGGCCGTGGCCACGACGTAGACGGCCACGAAGGCCGCGGCCGAGCCGCCCGGGTGGGCCGTGGTCCAACCTCGCCAGGCCTGATGCTGGGCTTGCAAGGCCTCCAGCGACAGCCAGGGGGCCAGCGCCCACGCCGCACCGGCGACCAGCACCGACAGGGCGATCAGCAGCAGCCAGCGAGGGGACACGGAACCTCCTGCATCTTGGTGTTGCGCCCTCGCGAGCACACGCGTTCAGGCCTGCTCGTCGTCGGCTCGCTGCCGGCGCTTGCCCTCAGGGGGCATTCAGGCCTCTCGACTCCAGGCCTCGTTTTCCCCACTGAGCGCCCCATGATGGCGCACGAAGCGCTGATCGAGCCAGTTTTTCCAGCGCCAGACCCAGCCCCCGGAGGCGGCCAGGGGGCCCCACAGGGCGATCGCCTGGCCCGGGCCGCTGCCGAGCAGGGCCAGGCTGAT
>JAYKJB010000012.1 GCA_035285325.1 Candidatus Sericytochromatia bacterium | reverse complement strand
TTGCCCCCGCCGTTGCCGGTCTGATTGCTCTGACCATTGGCCACCCCATTGCCGGGTTGGGGGTTGGCCACGACGTTGCTGGTCTGGTTGTTCAGGCCATTGGCCACCCCATTGCCGGGTTGGGAGTTGGCCACGACGTTGCCGGTCTGGTTGCTCAGGCCATTGGCCACGCCATTGCTGGCTTGGGAATTGCCCCCGGCGTTGCCGGTCTGGTTGCTCAGGCCATTGGCCACGCCATTGGCAGGCGGTGCGGTACCCGTCATCCCCAGCGCAGCAGGGGCCGCGGCATGTACAGGATTCAAGCTGTGAGCAGGGAGGTCAACGGCCGTCTTTCCCTGCTGGACGTTTTCGAGCGTCAGTTGGGCCTTGGCGTCGCCGGCCGCGTGGGTGACCTGGACGCGGCCGTCATCGCCCTCGCTGGTCACCGTCTCACTCGCCAACACGTTGCCTGAGGTCGCGAGCGAGGTATCCCGTCCACCCGCTTGGACCACCCTGCCCTCGCCTGTCAGGGTGCCGTCCGATTCGACGGTCTTGTCCCATTCGACGCGCTCACTGGTCCCATCTGGTGCGTGAATGGTGGTGTTCGAGGTCAGGGCCACACGGCCATCCGTGAGCAACACGCGACTGCGCTCTGCCTGAATGGCCAAGCCGTCGACGGTGCCTTCGAATCGTTGCGTGATTTGAAGCACAGTTCCCTGGTCGTCGCTGTCGCGACTCACCGTGATGCGCCCGTTGGCCACGGTGAAGGTTCGGACGAAGGAGCTTCCACCCGCTGGATGGGTTGTCACCACCGCTTTCTCTACGGCCTGGTAGGCTCCCATTCGCTCGCGGAGACCCGGTTTCAGCTTTTCCAGCAGCTGGGCTTCGCGGTTGGCGTGTTTGCGACGGGCCTCCGAACGGCCTTCAGGGCTCAGCTTGGCGTACGCGGCGCGGGCGCCTGCAGATGAACGGTCTGAGTTGGTGGTCGTGGCCTGCAAGCGGAACCCGCCTCTGACAAATGGAACGGCATCCGAGCGGGTCAAGTTCGCTCCATCCATACCAATCAGGGTGGAACTGTCCAGTCCAATCAAATTGGCAGCGTCCATACCAATCAGGGTGGAGCTGTCCATGCCAATCAGGTTGCTTCCGGAGAGCACCTCGGCATCCTGCAGCAAGCTGTCGACCTTGAGCTGCAACGCCAAGGGAACAGCCAGAGCCTTCAGTTCCTGTGAGCGTTGGGATGAGCCCTTGGGCTCGGGGAGGGCAGCCAGCAGGGACTGAGCCGACGGTGCATTCTCGTAGCTGGTGACTGCCGTGAAAGCGTTCCCCACAGGGTTTGTGGTCACCCTCGGCGGCTTCGCGGGCTGCGACAGCGCGTCTGCCAAACGCGCTTGCCCGACCTCAAGCGCAATCGGTGCCTGGCGCAGCGTCGGCACGTTTAGCTTGCTCGTGCACCCTGGCGACGCGACGAGCGCGTAGCCAATCAGCAGATTTCTGAGAAGTCGGGCCACGGGTGAACGCACGGCCGCCTCCTGGACGCGAGGGATGCCCCTCTTGAGGGACATACCACGGATTGCGCATCTAAAACGTGATCCCTGGCATGTCACAAACTTTTCTCAAGTTTGCTTCAGCGCCACCCGCGCAGCATTGTAGCCGCACGCCCCCATCACGCCGCCGCCGGGGTGCGCCCCGCTGCCGCATAGCAGCAGGCCCTCGATCGGGGTCGTGTAACCGGACCAGCCGGCGACCGGCCGCATGCTGAAGAGCTGGTCAGTGGTCATATCGCCGTGGAACAGGCTGCCCCCCGTCAGGCCGAACTCCGTTTCGAGGTCGGCCGGTGAGAGGGCGTGGATGTGCAGGATTTTCGAGCGAATGTCCGGGGCA
This sequence comes from Candidatus Sericytochromatia bacterium, assembly GCA_035285325.1. NCBI lineage: Bacteria > Bacillati > Candidatus Sericytochromatia > Candidatus Sericytochromatia bacterium. The sequence goes on along the minus strand of JAYKJB010000012.1, from coordinate 32,516 downwards.
AATTCCTCCGCAACGCGGATGACCGACTCCACGAAGGCGTCCTTGCGGGCCTGATCCCACTTCCCTTCGGCCAGCTGGTAGGGCGCGTACTGGCAGAACATGGACATGAAATGCTGACCCGGCGGCGCGATGCTGTCGTCGAGCAAGCTGGGAATGCAGGCCTCCACCACCGGACGCTCGGAAGGATGGCCATACTTGGCCTGGTCGAAGGCGCGTTCCATCTGGTCGATGCTCTGGCTGAAGTGAATCGTGCCCGTCAGCCACTCGCGCGGATTCGCCCCGGCGGGCAGGTGGGTGAAGGTCGGGAGCCCCGAAAGGGCCAGGTTGACCTTGAACGAGGCGCTGCGGTAGCGGATCGCCGCCACCGCGTCGGCGAACTCGCCGGGTAGCTGGTCGCGCCCCACCATTTGCAGGAAGGTGCGGTTGGGATCGGCGTTGGAGAGCACCTGACGGGCCTTGATCGTTTCCCCGCTTTCCAGTTCGACGCCGATGGCGCGGCCGTTTTGCACCAGAATGCGCTTGACGGGCGACGAGGTCCGGATCGTCGCCCCGTGGGCTTCGGCCGAGCGCGCCAGGGCCTGGGTGAGGCCCCCCATCCCGCCCCGGACGTAACCCCACACGCCGCGCCGCCCGTCGACGCCACCCATGACGTGATGCAGCAGGACATAGGCCGTGCCTGGTGTGCGCGGGCCAGCAAAGGCGCCGATGATGCCATCGGTGGCCAGCACGGCCTTGAGTTGCTCCGATTCGAAAAAGCGATCCAGGTAATCGGCCGCGCTGGAGCTGAGCAACTCGATCTGCTTGGCGCGATCGGCGGCGGACAGGTGCCAGGCGTGCAACGCGAGGGGCAGCGAGGAGACCAGCGAGAACGGGTTTTTGACGGAGATATCCGGTGGCACGGCGGTCAGGATCCGCTCGGCAAACTGGGCCAGGCGCTCAAGCTGGGCGTGGTAGGGGCCCCAGGCCTCGGCGTCTTTCTGGGAGAAGCGGGCGATCTCTGCCCGGGTCTTTTCGCCGTCGGCAAAGAAACGCAAGGTGCGTCCATCCGGGAAGGCCGCCAGGGAAGACGGATCCCGCACGATGAAGTCGTAACCGTACTTCTTGAGTTCCAGGTCGCGCACCACCTGAGGCAGCAGCAAGCTGACCACGTAGGACGTCACGGACATCTTGAAGCCGGGATAGCGCTCCTCGGTGACGCAGCAGCCTCCGACCACCTCCCGGCGCTCCAGAACCGTGACCTTGCGTCCGGCGCGCGCCAGGTAGCCAGCGGCGATCAGGCCGTTGTGGCCGCCTCCCACGATGATGCAATCGGTGGTCACGGATGCTTCTCCTTTGCTGCCGACATGGTTCCTGGTCAGGTGCATCGGTCGCTTGCCCGCGCCGCTCGCCAGAGCCGTTGGCAAGCGGGGATGGACTCTCGCTGCGAGCATACCCGGGCAAGGCACGCTTGATTCAGCCTTGCGGCGGGCAGCGACGGCGGCACGCTTGGCGGGGAACGGCGTCCATGGTTTGCTGAGGCGGGTGGGCCGGGCCTCCGTGGGGTGTCGCCTGCGCGCTCCCTGCCTGTGAGACCTGCCCGTGACCGATTCTCCCGTGCGTCGCTGCAAGCCCTTTCTGCGTGATTATCCTGATCGTGGGATGGCCCTGGTCGAGACCATTCAGGCCGAGCAGGCCTGCTTGCGCGAGGCGCTGGCCAGCGCGGACCTCGCCGCCGAACGCCAAGCCCATGGGGCTCTGGGAGAAGCTTTCCGGGCTCTGGGGCAGCATGACCGCGCCCTGCCGCATCTGGCTCGCGCGCTGGAGTTGGCCCGCGCGGAGGGCTCTCCGCGGGGCCTGCTGCAGGCCGTCTTGCGGATGGCGATCGGCTTGCAGTACGCCCATCGCCACGAGGCGGCCGAGCCTCTTTTCGAGGAGGCGCTGGCCATGGCCCGTCAACAGGGCTTCCTGCTGGATCACGTCCTGATGGCAGCGGGCAAATGTCACGCGGAGCGTCGCCGCTGGGAAGTGGCGGTGGCAGCCTTCGAGGAGGCCCTGGCGATCCGACGGGGGCGAAGCACGCCGGATGCCCAGGGGGCCGCTGAGGAGGCCCTGGAGGCCGCCCGCCAGGCCCTCGGTCGGGGTGGCAATTAACAGTAAATTAACCGCCTCATAAGAAGGTTGGACGCCGGCGCCGGCGATGACATGCTCAGCACCCCGCTCGAGAGAGGTTTGCGTGATGCCCGCCGTGCCCGCCACCGACAACGCCCGCGTTCTGATGTCGCAACCCCCCGCGTCGCCTGCGACGCGCGAGGAGGCGCTCAAGCGCATGGCCGAGCGGCTGGAATCGGTCGGCATGGGGGCGGACGCCTACACCCAGGTGGCGGCGCGCTCGAGCCTGCCGGGCAAGGCCTATCAGGCCACCCGGGCGATTGGCAGCTCCGTGATCGGCAACGTCAAGGGCGCCTTGTGGTTCACGGGCCTCTTTTCACTGGCCTGGAATGCCGGAACGGTACTGTTTGGCCGCACCAGCGTGCCGGATGCGGGTGCCAACGTGGCCGGCGACCTGGTGTCCAACGTGGTGGGGGGCGCGGCCGGCGCCACCGCCTCGACGCTCGGCACCCTGGTGCTGGGCGCGATCTTGGGCCCCGGGCCGGTGCTGACGGTTTCCGCCGCGGGCCTGGGCCTGGTGATGTTCTTCGTCGCGGACGCGCTGGTCAAGCGCAGCGGGTTTTACAAGCAGACCAAGGTGCAGGTGCGCCAGATGCTGAGTCAGGCGAGCTGAACGCGCGGAGCGACGGTCCGCCCGCCGGGCCACCAGCGCCCGTCGCCCTCAGAGGTGGGCGAACAGGCCGCCGGGCAGTCGTCGCACCAGGCCTGCCAGTTCGAGTTGCAGCAGGCCTGCGCTGAGCACGGGGAGGCCCAGCGGGAGCTGCTTTTCAAGCTGACTCAGGCTCAGGGGTTGTCCACGCAGTGCCGCCAGCAGACGTTGCTCTGCCTCGGGGCGCGCCGCCCTCACCGGAGCAGGCCTGGCTGGCCAGCCGCACGCATTCAGCACGTCCTGCGCGCTTTCGACCAGCACGGCTCCATCGCGCAGGAGCGCGTGAGGGCCTTCGCTGCCCGGGGCGCCCACGGGGCCGGGCAGGGCCAGGACCTCGCGTCCCAGTTCGAGCGCACAATCGGCCGTGATCAGGCTGCCGCTGCGCGCGCGGGCCTCCACCACCAGGGTTCCCCGCGCCAGGGCCGCGATCAGACGGTTGCGCCGGGGAAAGGCGCCCGGCACGGCACGCTGTTCCGGCGGTAACTCGCTGATCAAGGTGCCCCGCTGGGCGATCGCCGCGTACAACCCGCGGTGGTGGGCAGGATAGACGTGCAGCAAACCGCAACCCAGCACCGCGGTGGTGAGGCCCGTGCCTTCCGCGGGCGGATGCGCCAGCGCCCCCCTGTGGGCAGCCCCGTCGATGCCACTGGCGGCGCCTGAGACGACGTTCACGCCGGCCGCAGCGAGTTCGCGGGCCAGTCGGCCGGCTTGCTGCAGGCCGTAGGGGCTGGCATCGCGCGTGCCGACGATCGCCACGGCCCGCTCAGGCAAGGGCCAGACCCCGCGCACCCACAGCACGGCGGGGGCATCCGCCAGCTGGGTGAGCGCCTCGGGATAGTCGGGGTCGATGCGGCAAATAACGCGCAGACCGGCCTGCTGGTCCTGCTCCCAGGCGCGGGCAGGGTCCAGCGTCCGGCGGGCCTGGATCAGGACTTCCAGCTCCTTGCCGGGGACGATCGCCGCCGAGCGGAGCTGCTCGCCAGAGGCTTGCCAGGCCTGCACCAGGCTGCCAAAGGTGGCTTGCAATCGGGCCATGCGCCGAGGGCCCACGCCCGGCAGGCGGGCCCAGGCGCCCCAGTACATCCGCTCGTTCAACGTCATGCTTCCAGGGTAGCGAGCAGCCCACGGAGGTGCAAACCACATCAGCCGAACAGCTCCTGAAATTGCGGATTTCGGGCGTCCCCCCCCCGGCGCTTGCTTAGTCTTATATTAACCAAAATAAAACCATTTATTAGCTTTTTTCGATTGACCGCGCGGGGGGGCCTCCCGCACGATCATGGGGGATGTTTGTTTGCCTTCGCTTTTTGACTCGCCACCTGTCGCTCGCGTGCCATCCGCAGCGGCTGAGCAGCCCTGCTCGGCTGGGACTGTTGGCGTTGGGCCTGACCGCCCTGGCGGCCTGCGGGCGATCGCCGGGGCGACCGTTCGACGCGCGTCCCGAGCTCAGGCTGAGCGCCCGTGCCATCAAAAACTGGACGGCCGCTCCCGACCTCCCAGCGCTTCGGCAGGGTAGCGTGGGAGGCGGTTTCGACGGGGCCTTCCTGGTCGTGGGGGGAGCCAGTCCCCAGGGGGGACGCCTGACCCGCGTCGACGCCTTGGGGGCTGATCTTCGCTGGCAGGCGCGTCCCGCATTGCGGGTGGCGCGCTCCGCGCCGGCGTTGGCGCTCGGACCTGATCACACGCTGTACGTGTTCGGTGGGCGCGGCGACACCAAGATTCTGGCGGCGGTGGAACGCTGGGCCCCGGGCCGACGCGAGTGGGAAGCGCTGAGCGCCATGCCCGAGGGGCGTGCTGAGGCGGCGGCCGCCAGCTGGCAGCAGGACCTCTTCGTGCTGGGTGGTTTCAATGGTCGCCCGCTCCGGACGGCCTGGCGCTTCACGCCGGCCACCTCCGAATGGCGTCGCTTGCCGGATATGCCCGCGGCCCGAACCGGCTGCGTCGCGGTGGCGATGGGCGAGCGCCTCGTGGTGGCGGGGGGACGCACCCCGGACGGGCTGACCGAGCGGGTGGACATCTTCGACCTTCAGCGGGGCGAATGGATCCCCGCGGCTCCCCTGGCAGCCCCGCGGGCCTACGCCGCCGCCTTCGCCTGGGCCAATCAGATGTACGTGCTGGGCGGGCGCGGCGTCAACGGCCCGGTGGCCACGGTGGAACGTTACAACCCGGCCCTGAACGCCTGGACCCGTGAGTCGGATCTGCCCGTGGCGATCGAGGCTCCGGTGGCGGGCGTGCTCTGGCAACCTCTGGCCGAGGCCACTCTGGTGCTCAGTGCCGGAACCGTGGGGGGCCAGCCCAACCGGCGCACCTGGATGCGCCCGCTGACGCCCTGATGGTGGCGCTGGGCCGTACGCTTTTCAGGGGAGGGGGCCGTCCCCACTGAGGCTGGTCCGCAGGCGCTGCCACTGGCCTTGCAGGCCGTCGCGTTCGTCGCCCGCGCTCAGGCACTGGGCCAGCTTCTCACTGCTGCTCTTCTCGACGGCGGATAGCACGCGGCCGAGCGTTGCGCGGTGGCTTCGATAGGTCTCCTGGGCCCGCTGCGGGTGGCGGATCGCCTCCCGGATCGCGTGGCGCATGTTCAGCACCCAGTACTGGATCACCCGAAGCTTCAGTTCTTCCCATTCGTCGGCGATGGCGGCAGCCCGCCACGTCGGGTCGTCCTGGCTGACGCTCTGCTCCAGGCAGGCATTGCCGAGGTTCTCCAGGGCCACGTTGATGCCATCACCCGCGGCGTTCAGGGGCGGCAGGGCCCGTCCGGCCAGCCGGTCCGCCAGACACCAGTCGGCGTAAGCGTCCACATAGTCGCCGGCGACATCCAGCTGTTCGTCCAGCTCGGTCAGGGCAGAGGCGCCGAAGAACACCAGATTTTCCGACGAGAAGCGCTGCAGATCGCTTTCCTGCGGAAGCCGGCCGTACAGGTTCTGAAAGTGCCGGTAATTGCCGGAGCGTCCCAGGCTGCGCTGGGCCTCTCCCAGGGCCTGGCTGCGCAGCCGCAGCACCTCCCACGTCATGCGCACGGCAGGGCCGTGTTGGCGTTTCCAGGCTGCGAAGTCCTGCAGGTGTCGCAGCGCGCGCGTCAAGGCCTGAAACGAGGCCTGAACCGCTGCCGGGGGAACCCCATCGGCCTGCAACGCCTTGATGTGGCGACCCGGTTCGGGTAGCCCCGTGTCACGGGCCCCGTTGGGGCGCCGCAGCAGGGCGGCATCGGTTGTCCAGAGCTGGTAGAGGATATCCTGCTGGGTCTCGCTCAGCAGCCCCGTCAGGCCTTGCCAGCCGGCCAGAGTGGCTTCACGCTGCGCGGCCACGTGGCGCAGATCGGTCGGCAGGTCGCGCGTGAGGTGGCGCCAGTTCTGCTCGGCCGCCGCGACGCGGGCCTGATACTGGGCCACGGCCGCCTGGTATTGCTCGCTGCGGCTTCGGACCTCGCTCACCTGGGCTTGCAGGCGCTCACTGCGAACGCGCTGGGCTTGGGCCTCGTCGCTGCCCAAGGGCGGCGCGCTCGGTTGGCTGGAGGGAGGTTGGTTGGCGTGCGCGCCTGGCCTGAGCGGCTTGGCCCGCGCGGTCACCTTGGCCTGCGTGGTCGGCCTGGCCTGCGCGGCGGTTGGAAGCCACCCCCCCTGACCCACGAGCACCAGCACCACCCCCAACCGCCAGGTCCAGCTGGACCTGGCTCGCCCGGACCTGCGGAACGAGGGAATGGTTGGCGCGGTGGAACGGGGGGCGGAGACGAACACGCGAGTTTCCTGAAAGCGAGCTGCTGGTCTTATACCTCTTCAACGGGGCCGCGTCTCCGCAGGCCCGGTCGGCGGTGCTTTCAGAAGGCGGCTCGGCTGCTACGATGAGGCGTGACCGACCCCATTGGGCTGCCGGCGGGGGTCCTGGTATGATTTGGCGGCACAACGGCGTGCGAGCCACCCAGCCTCGCCGTTCGGGCGGGGCCTGTTGCAGGAGTCTCTCCGATGCTCGACACCGGAAACACCGCCTTTGTCCTGATCGCGACCGCCCTTGTGTTGCTGATGACCCCCGGCCTCGGCTTTTTCTATGGCGGCATGGTGCGCGGGCGAAATGTGCTCAACACCCTGATGCTCAGCTTCGTCACGCTGGCGGTGGTGGGGGTGCAATGGGTCTTGATCGGCTACAGCCTGGCCTTTGCTCCGGGCCAGGGTGCCTGGGCGCCCTGGATCGGTTCCTTGAAGTGGCTGGGCTTGCAAGGGGTCGGCCTGGCCCCTGAACCGAGCTACGCCGCCAGCATCCCTCATCTGGCCTATGTCGTGTTTCAGGGCACCTTTGCCATCATCACTCCCGCCCTGATCAGCGGCGCGGTGGTCGAGCGCATGCACTTCCGCGCCTATGCTGTCTTCACGGCGCTCTGGGCCACCTTCGTTTACGCGCCGATCGCGCACTGGGTCTGGGGCCAGGGCGGCTGGCTGAAGGGGCTCGGCGCCCTCGACTTCGCGGGGGGCACGGTCGTGCACGTGGCGGCCGGCTTTTCAGCCCTGGTGGCGGCTGCCGTGGTGGGCTCGCGGAGTCGGCCCTCGCCCGTCGTCTCGCAGGGGTATCAGGTGCCCTTCGTGCTGCTCGGGGCGGCCTTGCTCTGGTTCGGCTGGTTCGGCTTCAACGGCGGCAGCGCCCTGGAGGCCAATGGCATTGCGGCGCTGGCCGTGACCACCACCAACACGGCTGCGGCCGCGGGGGCCCTCAGCTGGATGCTTTTGGAGGGCTGGCGCGAGCGCAAGGTGACCGTCGTGGGCGGCGCCAGCGGGGCGGTGGCCGGTCTGGTCGCCATCACGCCGGCGGCCGGTTTCGTGTCGCCGCTGGCGGCGATCGCCATCGGAGCGGTCTCGGCGGTGGCCTGCGCGTACGCGGTCGAGTGGAACCGGCGACGCCTGAAGATCGACGATTCGCTCGACTCTTTCTCGGTTCACGGCGTGGGCGGCATCGTGGGGGCCCTGCTGACCGGCGTGTTTGCCAGCAAGGCGTTGAACCCGGCCGGGGCCGACGGCCTGCTGGCCGGACACGTCGGCTTGCTGGGCATCCAGCTGGTGGCGGTGCTGGCGGTGGCGGCCTATGCGGCGCTGGCCACCTTCGTGCTGCTGAAAGCGCTCGATCGCGTGATGCGGCTGCGCGTGGCCGAAACCATCGAGGCCGAGGGACTCGACATGCACCATCATGGTGGTCGACTGGGCACGGCCCAGCTGCCCCCCACCGAGTGGGCCACGCCCGGGCAGGAGCGAGCTCTCTAGGGGCAGGGCGCGCGGGTTTCGTCGTCGCACCGGCGCGACGTGGACAGCCACCGGCTCGCCCCGGATGAGGCCGGGCGAAGCCAGGGAACAGGTGATGCCTGAGAGCGCCGCCCTCAGAAGCGGCCGAAGGTCCGGATGAAGACGTCCTTGGCCATGCGCGCCTGGGTCTCGGCGTCGCCCTTCGCGCTCTGCTCGATGCGGCTGGCCTCGACCTTCAGCTGGGTTTCCAGGGCCTTGATGTCCCCGTGCTTGCGAAACGCGGCGATGCCGCCCTCCATGAAGCGGGCTTCCACGAACTTGGCCCCTTTCAGCCGACCCAGCGCGATCACCGCCTCGAACTCGTCCGGGCGCAGCTCGCCATACACCTGCCGATCGATCATGCCGTAGGCGACCGTCTCGGTCAGCGCCCCGTCGCGAACGGCGGCAATCACCAGCCGACGCTGCGCATCGCTCTTCAGGGACTGAGCCACGCGGGGGACGGTGGTTTCGCGATCGATGGCGCTCATGACGTGGCTCCTTGGAACTCCGTTCGGGGGACATGCGGCTTGTCCGCCCGTTCGGTTCCAGCTGGGTCGCAAAAGGAGGAGATCAGGTTAAGGCTCGTCTAAAAATCCCTTGCGACCGTCCAGGCGAGAGGTCGGGCACGTTCCGGCCCGGCCGGAGCGATCCGTCAACGCACCACGCGCACGACGTGATTGAACGTATCGACGACGTAAATGGTCCCGCTGGCGGTCACGGCGAGGCCCGATGGGGTGGAGAAGCGCGCCGCGGTGCCCAGGCCATTGCGATAACCGTTGCCGCCACCTCCTGCCAGCGTCGTCACCGCACCGGCCGGCGTGACCCGACAGAGGCGATCGCCCGCCACGTACAGGGTACCCGTGGGCGTCACGCAGATGGCGCGGGGCGAGCTGAATTGAGCCGCCGTGCCAAATCCGTCGAGCGTTCCTGCGGACGAGCCGGCCAGCGTCGACACCACGCCCCCCGGGGTGATCGCGCGAATGCGGTGATTGCCGGTATCGGCCACATACACCGTGCCGCTTGCGTTGACGCACAGGGATTTGGGCAAGAAAAACTGAGCGGCGGTGGCCACCCCATCTGCATCGCCCTGAGTAGAACCCGCGTAGGTCGATACCTCGCCGCCCGGGGTGATGCGGCGAATGCGGTGATTGTTGGTGTCGGCGACGTAGATCGTCCCACTGGCGTCCACGGCCAGGCCGTCCGGACTATCGAACTGAGCGGCGGCGCCAGTGCCCTCCGCGAGGCCCTGGGTGGAGCCGGCCAGGGTGGTGACGGCGCCCGCCGCGCTGACCACCCGGATGCGATGGTTGTTGCGGTCCGCCACGTAGATCGTGCCATCGGAGGCAACCGCCAGGCCGGAAGGAAGATTGAAGCGGGCGTTGCTGGCCGTGGCATCCTGGTAGCCGGCCACGCTGCCGGCCAGGGTCGTGACGCGTCCGTCATTGAGGTTCGTGGAGAAGGCGAAGCCCGAGGAATCCGGGATAATCTTGCGAATGCGGTGGTTCTGGGTGTCCGAGACATAGACGTTGCCCGAGCCATCCACGGCGATGCCTTCGGGTTGGAGAAAGCGGGCCTGAGATAGGGCACCGTCCTGGCTTCCACGCCCATTCGGGGCGAGCGTGATGACGCTGCCGTGCGCGAGCGCCCGCACGCCACTGGTGTCGGTGAAGAAGAGGCTACCGGCCGTGCCGGCGCCAATCCCCCAGGGAGCCAAGATCTGAGCGGCGGTGCCGAGGCCATCCTGAACGCCGCCTTCATTGCCGCCGGCCAGTGTGGTGACCACCCCCGCTTTGGTCACGCGCCGGATCCGGTGGTTGCCGTGATCCGCCACCGCCAGCGTGCCGTCGCTCAGCAGGGCAATTCCCTGGGGCTGATTGAACTGGGCGCCCGCCCCCGTCCCATCCTGGTAGCCGAAGGAGGAGCCGGCCAGGGTACTGACGACCCCGGTGGCGGAGATTTGCCGGATGCGCGCGTTGAAGGTATCCGCGACATAGAGCGTGCCGTCGGGACCAAGGGCCAGGTCACGCGGCTGATTGAACTGAGCCGAGAGGGGATTGAGGCTGTCGGCGCTGCCCTGCGTCGAACCGGCGAAGGTCGAGACGACCCCGGCGGGGGTGATTCGTCGAATGAGGTGATTGACGGAATCCGCGACATACACCGTGCCACTGGCATCGACCACCAGTCCGTGCGGGTTGGCAAACTGCGCCAGGGTGCCGGTGCCATTGGTGTTGCCCATGCTGGAGCCGGCCCACGTCGTCACGACCCCAGTTGGACTGACCTTGCGGATGCGGTGGTTGTTGGTGTCGGCGATGTAGAGCGTGGCGCTGGCGTCGAAGGCCAGGCCTCGCGGGCTATTGAACTGAGCGGCCGCCCCTGTCCCATCGAGGTTGCCCGGAAAGATGGAGCCCGCGAGCGTCGTCATCACGCCATTGAGGTCGATCCGACGGATGCGGTGCTGCTGACTGTCCGTCACGTAGAGCGTGCCGTCCGGGGCCGCTTTGATGCAGCTTTCGATGCCCAGAGGCAGGAGCTGGTCTTCGATGACGACGCCGGCAGTGCCCGCATACCAGTCGACCAGCCCCCGGTTGTCGCGCAGGGTGCCATCCAGTAGCCCCACGGCCGGTAGGTCGGCCTGGTTGACGAAGGCGCGGTCCAGCAGGGCAACGCTCAGGGTGACGGGGGGCGGGGTGGTGTTGTTGGTGAAGATGACGGTCTGTTCCGAGCGTGTCGGGTCGCTGATGGCGCTGCCCAGCGTCGGGAAGGCGGTTCCTCGCAGCACGTAGGTCGTCTGTGCCCTCAGGTGGGTGAAGCGCAGGGCCGAACCGAACGCGGCCGGGTTGGTGTGTTCCAGCGTGGCGATCGCCGGACCCGTCACGCCGCTGACGCGCTTGTGCAGGGTGACCACCAGGCGCGCCACATCGGCGGCCGTGTAGGGATTGATGGTGGCGAAAAGCTGACGTTGGGGGAGGCGTGCGTACACCGTGAGCGTGGTGTGGCCACCTTCGCTGGTGACATTCGCCGTGCGTCCGAGCGACAGCACATGCTGGGTCTGCCCCGTGCCGGGCAACCAGCAACCCGCCAGGCTCGAGACCACGACCAGCCAGGCCGCCAGCAAGAAGCGGCCCATCAACGGATCCTCCGGATGCGCCTGTCGCTGAAGACGTACAGGCTGCCGTCCGGACCGATCGCTAGCGCACTCGCGTTGTACATGGTGACGGCGTCGGCCGGCCCCTCCAGGGAGCCCGTATCGGCGCCTGCCAGTGTGCTCACCAGACCGGCTGGCGTGATCTTACGGACCCGGTGGTTGCCTTTATCTGCGACATAGACCGTGCCGCTGGCATCCACGGCCACGGACGTAGGGACGGTGAAGCGGGCCGAGGCGCCTGCCCCATCTTGATATCCACTCGACGAGCCGGCCAAGGTGCTCACTTCGCCCCCTGGCGTGACCTTGCGGATGCGGTGGTTGAAGGTGTCCGCCACATAGATGGTGCCGCTGGCATCCACGGCCAGGCCCTGGGGAGAGGCAAATCGCGCCGCTGCCCCGAGACCGTCCTGGTAACCGTTCGACGAGCCTGCCAGCGTCGTCACCTCGCCGGCTGGGGTGACCATTCGGACGCGGTTGTTATCCGTGACGTAAAGGTTGCCGTCGGGCCCCAGCGCTCCCCCACGCGGGAAACTGAATTGCGCCGTGGCACCGCTGCCGTCCTGATAACCACTCGTGGAGCCAGCCAACGTGGTTACCACGCCCGCCGCGCTGATCCGTCGGATGCGATTGTTATTGCCATCGACCACGTAGAGCGTCCCACTGGCGTCGACGGCCACTGCCCAGGGGAAGGAAAATTGGGCCTGGCTGCCGGTGCCTTCTTCGAATCCCATGCTGGAGCCCGCGACGGTGATGAGCTGGCCTCCTGGGGTGATGCGACGGATGCGGTGGGTGTTCTCGTCCGACAGGTAGATCTGCCCGTTCCCGTCCACCGTCAGTTCCACGTTGAAGCCCAGGCTACTGGCCAATGCCCCTCCGTCCAGCGTCAACGCGTCGTTGTCCTCGATCAGCGTGCTGGCGTCACCACCGGCGGTCAGCGTGCGGATCCGATGCAGCCAGGGTTCCTGGCTGAAGGCTTCGCCGGAGAAGCCGTACCAGAGTCCGGCTTCGGAGACGTAGAGGCCCTGCCCGGGAGCCGCGACCATGCCTTGAATTCGCTTGTACTGGGCACTGTTGGCAGGTCCATTGCGGTATCCACCTAACTGATCCCCACCCGCCGGGCCGGAAAAGTGGCTGACTTCGCCCGCCGGCGTGATGCTGCGGATGCGGTTGTTGAGGTCGGCCACGCGCAGGGTGCCGTCGCTAGCCAGGGCCAGGCAGTTGGGGTAGGTGAAGGTCGCCGTGGTGCCCGGGCCGTCCAGGTTGCCCATGGCCCCCGTGCCCGCTAGCGTGCTCACCGTCCCGGCGCTGATGCGGCGGATGCGCTGATTGTTGCGGTCGGCCACGTAGAGCGTGCCACTGGCGTCGCGGACCAGGCCTTGGGGAACATCGAAACGCGCAGCATTGGCGAGGTCGTCTGCGAAGCCCTGCGTGGAGCCTGCCAGGGTGCTTACCACCCCGCTGGCGGTCACGGTGCGGATCAGGTGATTGCCGGAATCGGAGACATACAGCGTGCCACTGGCGTCAATCGCCAGGCTGTGGGGCCTCGAGAACTGCGCGGCGGTTGCCTCGCCGTCGGCAAAGCCCAGGCTGGAGCCGGCCAGGGTGGTGACCACCCCCTCCGGAGTGACCTTGCGAATGCGATGGTTGCTCAGATCCGCGACGTAGAGCGTGCCGCTGGCATCCAGCGCCAGGCCCAGGGGTTGCTGAAAGCTGGCCTGGGGCCCGGTGCCATCGGCGTGACCGGGATAACCGCTACCTGCCAGGGTGGTGACCAGGCCTCCCGGCGTGACCTGACGGATGCAGTGGTGATTGGTGTCTGCGATGTACAGGGTGCCGGCAGAGTTCACGACCATGCCGGTCGGCATGGCCAGGGTGGCCCGCCCGAGCAAGCCGTCGTACTTGGGGCCCGGCGTACCGAAGGTGAGGGGCATGTTCGGGTCCGGAGGTTCCAGCACGCCGGCCACCAGCGAGACCAGCGCCTGCGGCCCTGCGAGCAACTGCAAGCGCAAGGTCACGGCCAGCGCGGCGTCGTCGTTGGTGGTCAGCCAGCCCACCATGTTTCGGTTGTCCGAGGCCGGCAGGGTCAGGAGGTTGGCGGCGGACAGGCTGTCTTCCCCGTAGCCCTCGCCGCGCAGGCGGTAGCTGGTGTTGGCGCGCAAGTGGCGGATGATCAGGGGCTGGCTGAGTTGGCTGCCGCTGAGCGTGCGGACACCGAGCGGGACCTCCGTGCCTCCGTCGACGCGGTAGAGCGTGACGACCACCTGGGAGACCTCGCTGGCCTTGGGTGGACCCAGGGCCAGCAGGGAGCGGGGAGCTCGGGGCCGCGAGGCGACAGGCAGCGAGAGCGTCACCCGGGCGCTGGCGCTGCCGCCGTCCGCGGCATCGAACACGGCCCCGGTCGGTGCTCGCAGCATGGCGATTCCCGTGCCGGCCGGCAGGCGCATGCAAGCGGCGAGGGGCCAGAGCACCCACGCCAGCAGCAACACGACACGCCAGACCAGCGCCAAATGTGTCCTCCGAGCCTTCCCAGACAGCGTGGGGGTTCCCCAGCGCGGGCGATGCGCCCCTGGTGAACCCCCCACTTGATTAAACCCGCAAATCAGCAAGGGATAACGCTTTGGCGGACAGAAAGCGAGGCCCGGGCGATCGCCCGTCACGCCAGGTTACTTGGCAAGTTCCTCGCTGGCGATGCGCTTGATCTGGTTGTGGCCCGAGTCCGCGATGAACAGGTTGCCGGCGGCATCGAAGGCCAGCGCGTTGGGCTCGCGCAGGCCGTCGTCGACGCCCGTGCCGTTGAAGAATTTGCCCCCTGCGCCGGCCAGCGTGGTGATCAGGCCGGTCTTGGCGTCGACGCGGCGCACGCGGTGGTTGCTGGTGTCCGAGATGTACAGGTGGCCCGCCGCGTCGAAGGCGAGCCCCAGGGGCAGGTGCAAGCGCGCCGCGCTGGCGGGACCGCCGTCGCCCTCGAAGCCCGAACTCAGGTTCGGCGAGCCGGCCAGCACGCTGATGGTGCCGCTGGCACTACGCTGGTAGACCGTGGACGCCAGCACGTCCAGGTAAACCAGACTGCCGTCCGGCCGTGGCGTCAGCGCGAAATAGGCCCCCATGTTCTTGCGCGGCAGCAGTTCCTCGACCCGCTCGCCCTGGACCCGCACGATGCGGCTGCTGGGCACGGGCGTGAGGGTGGCATCCGAGATGAGCCAGCTGCCCGAGGTCTCGCGCACCACGTGCAGCGGCTTGAGCTCGGCCGGCAGAGTGACGCGGGTGAGTTGCCCCGCGGTATCCACCCGGCGCAGGCTGTAATGATTCTGGTCGCCGGCGGCAAAGCTGACACCACCGTCCGCCTCCGGAATCAAGGTGGTGCTGATGCCGATGGCGGTGTCGAGGGCGGGGCCGACCGCGCTGGCGGCGGTGGCGTCCGGAGGTGCCCCATTGCCCGCCAGACGCCGATAGAGGCCGTCCAGGTCGCGGCGCCAGATCAGGCCGTTGATGCCATCTGCCACCAGCAACCGCCCCTGCGCGTCAAAGGCCAGCGCCGAGGGGCGGTTGAGGCTCACCTGCTCCCCGGAAAGGCCCTGGCCAGGCTCCAGTTGGATCCCCGCCACGCGCGTGTAGGCCTTGCTGGCCAGGTCGTAGCGCCAGACCTGACCCGTGGTGTCGCTGGACAACCAGACCGCCGTCGCGCTCGCGGTGAGGCCCGTGGGCAGTTTGGGGCTACTCAGCTCCAGCACACGTTCCCATTTGCCGTCCGCGAAGCGGTGCAGGGCCCCATCACCGTGCATGTAGAGCACGCCAGCCGGGCCAGCCGCCAGGTGCCAGTTAGTTTTGAAGTCGCGCGCCGGGATGTCGGCGGCCGGCACGAACGCATCGTCGACGAGGCGCGCGAAGCCGTCGCTGCCGTAACAGGCAAACACCTGCCCGTCCGGAGTGGACGCCAGCTTGGCGGGCGTGCGCAGCTTGCCGGCGTGCAACAGGGGCATCAGGGTTCCGTTGGGCTCGACCCGGTAAGTGCCTTCACCTGAGGCGAACACGCAGCGGCCTTTCGCATCGACGGCGATGGCGTGCGGCGCAGTGATGGTGGCCTCGCGTCCCGGTGTTCCGGCGCTGATGGCGCTGCCGGGCTGGGGTTGCGGCGCGAACATCTGGCTGCCGACCAGGGGGCGATTCCCGGCCAGGGTGGTGATCAGGCCGCTGGTTGCGTCGATGCGTCGGATGCGATGGTTTTTCAGATCACAGACGAACAGGTTGCCGGCTGCATCGGCGGCCAGCGAGGTCGGGCCTTGCATGTAGGCCTCGGCAGCAGGGCCGTCGTCACCCAGGCGCAGGGTGGTGCCGTCATCCGTGAAGCGGCCGACGCCGTTGCCGGCGAAGCGGCGCAGCTTGCCATCGGCGGTGATGCGCCGGATGCGCCCGGCCCAGGTCTCCACCACCAGCACGCTGCCGTCGGGCATGGCCTGCAAGCGATGAGGGGCCGCCAGGGCCACGCGGGTGGCCGGCAGGCCTTCGCCCATATCCTTGAGACCGGCCACCAGAAGACTTTCGACGTACTGAACCTGAGCTTCCAGGGTGGCGTCGGCGGCGCGCAGGCGGTCGACCTCGGCCACCACCGATTCGAGCTTGAGGTCGCCGAGGTTGAGTGAATTGCCTCCAGCCACCCCGAGTTTGGCCCGGGTGTCGGCCTCGACGCTGCCGGGCAGCTTGTCGAGGATGTCCTGCTGGCCTTTCACGAAGCGATTGGCAATGTAGCCGACCGTGAGCGTGCTGAGGGCATCGATGTCGATCTGGCGCGGGGCTGCGGCCTTCGCTTCCTTGGCGGCGTCCGGCAGCAGCGCCACGGCCACACCCACCTCAGGCTTGAGCCCCACGACCTGCAGCAGCAGGTTGCGGCCAGCCGGTTGGCGCTCGAAGCGGAAATTGCCCTGGGCATCCGTGTCGGCCTGATAGGGCTTGCCGTCCGGCGCCGCGATCCAGCGGCCGCTGGCATCGACGATCACGATCCGGGCGCCTGCCACGGGTTGCTGGTCCAAGGCTTGCAACCGCTTGCCCGTGGGCAGCGCCGAGAGGCTGAATGGCGCTCCGGGCCTGAAACCGAGCGCGCGATCGCTCACCAGCGAGCCCGCCTGGTCGCTGATCAAGTTGCCGGCATTGTTCGACAGAATGTTGCCGGCGTTGTTCGACAAAATGTTGCCGCTGTTATTGGAAAGCAGTTTCGCGGGGACGGAGAAGCGACCGCCCAGCGGGAGCTCGCGGGACGGCAGCGAGACGCTCGAGCGCGCGAGGTTGGTGACGGTCGTACCGTCCAGGCCAATCAGCGGGGTCGTAGGTGGACTGACCTTGGAGACATCCTCGGTCGTCTGGCCGGTCGTGCGGGTCGGGTTATCCTTCAGCGCCGACGCGTCTCCGGTTCGCGTGACGGTCTGTTTGGGACTCGCACTCCGGGCCTGCGGAGGCACCTGGCACGCCGTGATCAGGAAGGCCAGCAACAGCGTGGGGTGAATCAGGCGCACGGGCAAGCTCCTTCCGCGAGGGTCTTGCGCTCATGTACCCGGGATTGCCCCTCAGTGCTGGGCGACCTTGATGTCGGCGCCGGCCGGCAGGTCGAACTCGAGCCGCAGGTAGTTCAGCATGCTCTCCAGCGCGGCTTCCCGCGTTTCCGCCGGAAAGCAATGGCTCAGAACCAGTTCCTTGTCGTAGCTGACCGACACCCAGAAGCTTTGCATCGCGGTTCACCCTCTGTTCAACACGGATGGGGTGGTTTCACCCCGGCACACGCACGAGAGGGTTATAGGCCGGGGGGCTGCCCGCCTGAATCAGCCTGCGGTTAAGCTTGCGACAAGTTTGATTAAAACCGGTGATCCTGCTCACGCCCGCCGGGCTTGATACAGCTTCACCGCGTCGAAGAGGGTTTCCGTGTTGCCGGCCGGATAATGGCGTCCGTCGCGCTGGTTGAAGGCCTTCACCACGCCGAACAGTACGTCGGCTCGGTCGACGGCAGCCGGGCGCACCGCCCAGTCGGTGCGGCGGGTGTTCAGGCATTGGGTGGGGGCGGCGGGCATGCGGGGCGAACCTCGACGTCGGTATTATTAAGGCGAGATGAAATGCTTAATTTAAGCATAACCTTAGCCTCCGCCCACGTCAAGCCCCGATTGCGCCGGGACGGGCCGCTGGCGAGCCTCAGGGGGCGAGTGGTACACTTCGCTGCGACGGGCACTCAGCGACGAGTGTCGAGGGAGGGCGCATGGCGAACAAGGTGGTGACGGACGCCCAGGCGGCGTTGGCCGGAATTTTGCGCGATGGCATGACCATCATGGCCGGCGGCTTCGGCCTGTGCGGCATCCCCGAGAACCTGATCGCGGCGATTCGCGAGGCCGGCGTGAAGGATCTCACCTTCATCAGCAACAATGCCGGCGTCGACGACTTCGGCCTGGGCCTGCTGCTCCAGACGCGCCAGATTCGCAAGATGATCGCCAGCTACGTGGGCGAGAACAAGACCTTCGAGCGGCAGGTGCTGGAAGGCGTGCTGGAGGTCGAGCTGATTCCCCAGGGCACCCTGGCCGAGCGGATTCGCGCCGCCGGGGCCGGCATCGGCGGCTTCTTCACCCGCACGGGGGTGGGCACGGTGGTGGCCGAAGGCAAGGAAACGCGCCTGATCGACGGCGTCGAATACGTGCTCGAACTGCCGCTGCGGGCGGACCTGGCGATCGTCAAGGCCCTGAAAGGCGACGCCGCCGGCAACCTGGTGTACCGGCAAACGGCCCGCAACTTCAATCCGATGATGGCCACGGCGGCCCCCTGGACGCTGGCCGAGGTGGAGCAGCTGGTGCCGGTGGGCGAACTCGACCCGGACCACGTGCACACGCCCGGCATCTTCATCGACCGGATCTTCCAGGGGACGAATTACGAGAAGCGCATCGAGCAGCGCACGGTGCGCCCGCGCGAGGCCGCCCCGCTCGCTTGAATCGGCAGAACGGGGCGCTGCTGGATGACCGCAGCGCCCCCCGGCAGGAGGTTTCCGCATGGCTTTCGACCGCAATCAAATCGCCGCCCGCATCGCGCAGGAACTGCGTGACGGCTACTACGTCAACCTGGGCATCGGCATTCCGACCCTGGTGGCCAATTTCATTCCGGCCGGCATAGATGTGACCCTGCAGTCCGAGAACGGCTTGCTGGGCATCGGGCCCTTTCCTTTTGAGGGCGAGGAGGACCCCGACCTGATCAACGCCGGCAAGCAGACCGTCACGACCCTGCCTGGCTCCAGCTTCTTTTCCAGCGCCGACTCGTTTGCCATGGTCCGCGGCGGGCACGTCGATCTGACCATTCTGGGGGCCTTGCAGGTGGCCGAGAACGGCGACCTGGCCAACTGGATGATTCCCGGCAAGAAGGTCAAGGGCATGGGCGGGGCGATGGACCTGGTGGCCGGCGCCAAGCGCGTGATCGTCGCCATGGAGCACTGCAGCAAGGAAGGCGAGCCCAAGCTGCTGACGCGCTGCGCCCTGCCGTTGACGGGGCAGGGTGTGGTCAACATGGTCGTGACGGACCTGGCCGTCATTGACGTGACGCCCGGCGGCTTCCTGCTGCGAGAGCTGGCGCCCGGCGTCACGCTGGATGAAATCAAGGCCAAGACCGGGGCCTCGCTGACGGTGGCGCCGGAACTGCTGGCAGCCGCCTCGGCCTGAGCGGGGGGCTGACGTGAAGGGCCGCCTGCGCGCCGGAGTCTGCCTGGTCCTGCTGGCCGCCGGAGCGGTCGTGCCGGGCTGGCCGGCGCAGGCCACGGACCTGATGGGCGGGCCCCCGGCGGCCAGTGGCGCGACCCACGTCGCCCCGACCGCGCCGGAGGCGCCGACCGTCCTGCCCCCGGCCGCGGCGCCGCGCAGCCTGCCGACGGTTCGACCGAGCGCCTATCCCACGCCGGGGTATCGGCCGCGCCCGATCGCGGTCTCCCGCATGCCCTACGAGGCCAGCTGGCTGTATCGCCAGCCGCAGCCCGCTGTTCTGGCCCGGCGAGGCGCCGTGGCCTGTGTCTCGGCGATCGCCAGCCAGGTCGGCGTGGAGGTGCTGAAGCGCGGTGGCAACGCCGTGGACGCGGCGATCGCCGTGGGCTTCGCGCTGGCCGTGGTTTACCCCGAGGCCGGCAACCTGGGCGGCGGCGGCTTCATGCTGGTGCACGCGCCGGGTGGCGGTCAGAGCGCGCTCGATTACCGCGAGACGGCCCCCGCGGCGGCGCGACCGGACATGTTCCTGGATCGGCTCGGCAACGCCACCTCAGCCAGCCAGGTCGGCGTGCGCGCGGTCGGCGTCCCGGGCACGGTGGCCGGCTTCGAGGCCGCTCACCGGCGCTATGGCAAGCGCCCCTGGGCCGACCTGGTGGCCCCGGCGATCCGGCTGGCGCGGGATGGCTTCATCGTCAACGAGTACCTGTCCGGTTCCTTTTACCGGGCCCAGGATCTGCTGATGCGCTTTCCCGAATCGCGTCGCGTCTTCCTGCCCGAGGGGCTGACGCCCAAGGCCGGAGAGCGCTTCCGTCAGCCGGATCTGGCCGTGACGCTGCAGCGCATCGCTCGTCAAGGCGCGCGGGGCTTCTACAGCGGCCCCACGGCCCAGGCGATCGCCCAGGACATCGCCCGTCAGGGCGGCGTGCTCAGCGTGGCCGACATGCAAGCTTACCGGCCACGCTGGCGCGAGCCGTTGCGGTTCGATTATCGCGGTCAGACGATTGTCACCATGCCGCTGCCCAGCAGCGGTGGCGTGACCATGGCGCAGATCCTCAACATCCTGGAAGGCGTCGACCTGCCCAAACTCGGCTGGCACAGCGCACGCCACCTGCACTGGCTGACGGAGGCCGAGCGGCGCGCCTTCGCCGACCGCAACGCTTTTCTCGCCGACCCCGACTTCCTGCCCGACCAGCCCGTCAAGCGCCTGATCAGCAAGGCCTATGCGCTTCGTCGGCGCGCCAGCATCCGCGAAGATGCCTCGACCCCGGCCTTCGGGCGCCAGCCGGGCCCGGTCGAGAGTGAGCAGACGACCCATTATTGCGTCGTCGATGCTGGCGGGATGGCGGTCTCGAACACTTACACCCTGAACGGCAACTTCGGTTGCGGCGTCGTGGCGCGCGGTACGGGCGTGCTGCTCAACAACGAGATGGACGACTTCACCGTCAAACCTGGTGGTGTCAACCAGTTCGGTCTGCGTCAGGGCCCCTTGAACCAGGTGGCGCCGGGCAAGCGCCCGCTCTCGTCCATGACCCCCACGATCGTCTTGGATGCCCAGGGACGTCCTCAGTTCGTGCTGGGCTCGCCTGGCGGGCCGACCATCATCACCACCGTGACCCAGGTGCTGAGCAACGTGCTCGACTTCAAGCTCCCGCTGAACTGGGCGATCGCCGCCCCGCGCCTGCACCACCAGGCCCAGCCGGACCTGCTCTATCAGGAACCGGGCGGCCTCGATGCGCTCACGCGGGTGGAACTGGTGCGGCTGGGCCATCAGGTGCAGGCGCGGCCGCTGATTGGCGATGCGCAGGGCATCTTGCGGCGCCCGGATGGGGCCTGGGAGGCCTATGCGGACCCACGGCGCGGGGGCGAGGCCTTCGGTTATTGACCACGGTCCGCTCCGGCCGCTTGACAGTGTCGTCGCGCCTGGGTAGTATACAAAAATAGTATACAAGCTCGGGGTTTCATCCAGCGTCACCCCGAAAGGAGGCCTCCCGTGTTACGTCCAATCGCCTGGTCGCTCAGCCTGGTTCTGCTGCTCGGCGGGTGTGCCGTGCCGGGGCTCACCGGACCTTCCAAGCTGCCGGTTCGCGACCCGGTCACGGGCAAGCTCATTTCCAATGCACCGCTCGAGCCGCTGGCCGGCGTGGCCTTTCGCCCGCTGACGGTGGCCAATGCCCGGTATCTGTCGGGCCAGGCCGGGCCGGTCGGCGTCGACGCGGCCACGCTGCGGGCGGGGGGCCCTGTCCCGGCTGGTTTGGTGGGCATGGATGCGGCTACCTTGGGGGGGGGCGCGTCCGCGCCTGCTGCCCCGATGGCCCCGCTGCCTGCATCGGCTGAGCGGATGGTCGGCCGGGGCAACGACAAGGTTGCGAACGCGGGGAACTCTGCCTCGACCGCCGGCGGCGCTTTCAGTGGCAACGTCTGGGGTGGCTATGGCTACCGCTACTACTTCGGTTTTGGGGCAGGCGCCGAGCAGATGGCGCTGGTCTCGGTGCAGGAGGGTGAAACCAAGGGCGCCCAGGGCGGGTTCTCCGCGATCGTCAGTGCGGTCGTCGGCCCGGTCATCAAGGATTGGGCATCGGATGCGCGCCTGACGGAAGCCGGCTCGACCCTCACCAACGCGGGGGCCCTTCACCGCGACGACCAGACCGCGCCCGAAGCGGGGCTTGTGCCGGTGCGCCTGAGCCCCTTCGAGGGGGGGGCTGGCTGGCGCCTGGTGTACCTGTCCTCGGCCCGCAGTGAGATGCTTCAGTTCATCGTCACGCCGGAGAAGACCACCCTGGTTCGCCTGCGCTGGGCGCCGCTGGAGCTGGCCCCCGAGCGCGTCAAGGTCGATGCGGGCGAGGCGATCGCCCGGGTGATCAAGGCGGTCTCGGACCGGAGCTTTGCGGGCGAGGAGGAGCGCACCCGCCAGGATTACTTCCTGGGGCACGCCTTCGAACAGCCCAAGACCGGAGAGTATGACGGTGACGAGCAAAAAACCGAGGTGCTGTATCAGGTCCCCGGCAACGCGCGCTGGTCCGTGAGCCTGCAGCAGATTGTGGGCAAGCTCGTCTGGGAGCTCAACTGGCACGCCCCCGAGGGGCCGGGCGCCGACAATCGGCTTCCGATCGCCGTGCCAGGCGTGGCCGTTGCGGTCAGCGAATCGATGACGCCAGCCAAGGCGGCCTTCCGTCTGCTGCAAGGCACGTCGGTCTCCATGCCTGCTCCGGACCGCGGGCTGTCCCCCGTGCCAATGCCGCCTGATCAGGTGTGCAACCCCGTGCAACGCAAGGAAACGAATCGCTACACCAACCAGAGCGGGTCGGCCATGGTCGATGCCGAGAGCGGCGCGGTGATCCGATTCACCCGGCCCACCCGCGTGACCCACACCTGGTTCAACTCCGTGTGTGAGGTCCATGAGCCCAAGCCGGTTCCTACGCCTACCAGCACCGCCACGCCCCCGCAGAAGCCGGTCTTGCCCCCATCGCCTGCCCCCACGCCGGTGGCCCTGCCCAGCCCCGACCCCAGCGCGACCTCGACGGCTGAGGCGGCGGGTCGGGCCAGCGGGACGCTGGCGGCCAATGGCTGAGCCGAGCGCACCGAACCTGGACGCTGCCTGATCGCCGCGATGAGAGCAGCTTCGCTCTTCCCACGGCGGCCCCCATCAACATCAAGGTCCGGCTTCCCAGCGGGATTCCGGACCTTGGGCGTTTGCCTGGGGGCTCCGTGCTGGCGCCCCCCAGCGTGAAGGGCGCGCTTCAGGCGTCGAAGCGGACGAACTCGCCGTTGCGGACCTGGCCGTAGATCTCCTCGATGTCGCGGTTGCGCAGGCCCACGCAGCCATGGGAGTAGTCGAGCCCGATCGAGCTTTCGGTGTAGGTGCCGTGAAGTTCCTGGCCGTTTCCGTCCACGTCCTTGAGCTTGCCGGTGACCGGATCCACCAGGGTCAGGTCGATCAGGCGCGTGCCGAAGGCCTTGCCGTTGCTCTCCGGCCAGAGTGCCTGACTCACCGAGGTCGGGTCGCCGTTCTTGCCGGTGATCTGGCGGACGCCGGGCGTGGTGGCCCCGCCCCGGCCATCGGCGTGATGGGGGGTGCCAGTGCGCACGCCGTAGATTTTCTTGAGCTTGCCGTTGGCATCGAACAGGAAGGCGCGGTGCTGCGAGATGCTCACGACGACGCGCGCCTGCTTGCCCGGCGCGATCGTCGGGTTGGGCACAGGACCCGGGTTGACGCCCGCATCCCAGCTGTTCTTGCCAGGTGGCGGGGCGTGGCGGTCGAGCGCCTTCATCGTGTTGGGGCCCAGGATGCCATCGGCCGGCAGGCCGGCCATCACCTGGAAGTTGCGCAGCGCGGCCTGGGTCTGGTTGCCGTAATAGCCGGTGGCCCCGTCGGCGATCGTGAAGCCCATGGCGTGGAGGGCCCCCTGCACGGCGGCGACGCCTTGACTGGAACTGCCGGGCCGGAGGACCTGGCCGGCCATCAGCAAGGCGAGGTCGGGCTGGTTGGCAAAGCGCGCATTGGCGAAAGCCGCCGTGGCCTGGAAGCCGTCCCGGGCCATCGGGGGCGTCGGGTTCGGCTTGGCAGGCTGAGCGCCCGCCTCATTGGGCGTGTTCAGCAGATTCCAGAGCGTCTTGCCAAGCCCGATCGGGCGGCGGGAGGTCGGTTCAGGCACCGCGGTTCACCTCATGCACATGCGGCGGGGGTCTATGGGGTTATATCCCCCAGCCCGGAAAAACTTACCCGCTCGGCACCGGCTAAAGGATGCTTGAAAATCCTGTAGAGTATCTCCGAATCTTGATTTGCGGGTGTCCGTCCTGCCTTGTTAAAGAACTGGTAATAATTTGGAAAAGGCCCGGACGCGATCCCATTTGGCTTTCTTTAAAGCACGCAGCGAGCAGGGGCGGACGCTCGATAAGGCGGGCATCCAGCGGAGGACCCTGCTCCATGTCGTCGCCTCATCGCCGCCCGGTAGCCGTTCGCCTGGCTTTCGCGCTTGTCTGGCTCACCTTCCTGGCCGGTTGTGGCCAGGCATCGACGGCAGGGCGCTTCAGCCCGGTCAGTGTGGCTTTGCCCAAGGCCAAGATCGGGCGGTCACTCACGCTGCTACGTCCCGCTTCGGCGATCGCCTCCCCCGCCCCGTCGTCTGCAGCCGATCTCAGCGACTGGGACGATTCAGCCGAGCTTGGCCTGACACTGCCGGTGTTACCCCCCCACACGGAGGCCTCGGCCGCTCTCCCGGTGGCTGCGCTGCCGGAAGCGGCGATGGCCACGCCGACCCCGGCACGCCGGCCCTCGCCGGTCGTCATTCCCTCCCCGGTGCGTCCTTCCGCGCCGGTCGTTCAGGCTTCCCCGTTGCGTCCGGGCTCGCTCCTCGCCACGCCTGAGGCGGTGCGTACGCCGGTTGTCGCTTCGCCCATGTCGGTTGTCGCTTCGCCCACGCCGGGCCCGACCCCCAAGCCGCTGGCGCTGCTGCTGGCCGAGGGACGGCGTGCCGATCTCGACCTGCTGGCCCCGGCGGACGAGCGCCGCATCCAGGCGGCGCTGCGTGGGCTTTCGAGTGCGCGGCTCGGCCACCTGGCGGGCTTGATGCAGGAAACCCGTTCGGACGTGGAGGCGATCCTGATTCTGAAGGCCCTCGGGGCAGGGGAACCGGATGCCAGTTTGGCTGACTACGCGAAGCAGATGCGGGGACAGGCGCCCAGCCTGCTGATCGCGAACTCGACCATGCGGGATCCGCTCGACCTGCGGCAGCAGTGGAAGGACGCCTGCGGTCCGGCCATGTTCATGGTGGCGGCCGGCGAGGTCAATCCGCGCTATGCCTGGCAGCTGAACCAGCATTTTCGCGTGGCCGAGCGGGCCCACGACACGCACAACCGGCAACTGGCTGAGGAGCAGAAGCGCCTGCTGGAGGAATTCAACGGCGTGGCCGTGCCTTACGGCAGTCCGCTCCAGGGCCGTGGCATCGTGATCCCCGACCTGTTGCGAAAGTACCTGACGCCGGTCACGGGCGTGGGCTACCGCGTGGCCAAGGTCGGCCCGGTGGCCGAGGCCGTCGAGGCCATGGTGCCGATGCTGCAGGACGGCTATGACCTGCCGATTGTCGTCTCGTGGGACCGGCCGGAGGTGGCCGCTCCCCGCCACCACTTCATGCTCGCCATAGCCGTGCGCGGCGGCCGGGGGGACCGGGAAATCCTGGTGCACGACACCGACACCGGGCGGACCCAGTGGGTTCATGAGGCCCAGTTGAGCCAGCAGTCGGCCGCGCCCCTTCTGAACGGCTACACCCGGCTGACCCACTGGTACGAGGCGACGCCTGCTCGCCCTTGAGAAGGACCCGGGGGCGTGGCTGCCGGCGTCGGCCCCTCGCCGTTGGCTACCCCTTCGGCGAGGCCGGACCCGGGCGCAGCCTTGCCCTCCCGAGCCGGCCTCGCGGGGGACGGCGGGCGCCGCCCGTGGGGGGCCGGCTGAAATAGGCTGCGCAGGCCCTGACATGGGGACGCCCGTCCCTCGTGGTGTCCTGGCTGGGCGGTTTCGAGCCTGGGGAAATGGTGTCGGGCCTGTTGCGCGGCAGAAAAATTTGCGGCTTATGGGTTGACCCGTCCCCCTGTTGGTTATATAGTGAATATCTAAAGATTATCTTCTGGTTAAACCAAGCAATACACCTGGCAAAGGTCAATTCCCATGGACGTTTCACATCTGCGCTCGCTGGGCGCATACTACCTGCACAAGATGGGATGCCAACCGGCGGCCACCGCCGCCACGCGCAAGAAGGCGCCGAGCCATCCGAGCATGGCCTCCGAGCGCTGGGGCACGCTGGTGGCGGTCGAGCAGGCCTCGGTCGGCGATCGCTTCAGCCTCGGGCGTTTGCTGCTGCAGGCCGACGATGGCCAGCCGCGCAGCTTCGCCTTGGAGCGCGGCCACACCGCGATTTCCTTTCACTGGCTCGACGAGCGGGGTGCCTGGCAGCGCCGCGCGGCGCTGGTCGCGGAGTTGAAACCGGGCATGCGGGCCGAGGTCTGGGGCGAAGGCGGCGTGGCTGAGGCGGTGCTGGTCGAGGGCGGCCCGCGTCCCTGACGTTGGCGTTCAGGGTTGGCGAGGCGAACTGGACGTGGGAGCTATCCCCTGATTCGGTCTTCGGGTCGTGCCGGCGCAGCATCCGCGCGCCGTCGCGAAAGCCCCGGCGGTGAGCCTGACGCCCTGTGCTAAGATCGTCGCGGAGGCGGCATGCAGCGCAAGAAGCTCCCGATCGGGATCCAGACCTTTGCGAAGATCCGTGAAGATTCGCATTACTACGTCGACAAGACGCGACTGGCATTGCACCTGATCGACCAGGGGACGCATTACTTTCTCTCTCGCCCAAGGCGATTCGGCAAGAGCCTGTTCCTCGATACGTTGAAGGAACTGTTTGAGGGGAATCGTGGGCTGTTCGAGGGGTTGTACGCGGCTCAGCACTGGGACTGGGCCAGCAAGCACCCCGTGCTGCGGCTGAGCTTCGGCAGTGGCGTGCTCAGGACGCCGGAGGATCTCGGAGCCAGCTTGCTCGAGCAGCTATCTGCTTTCGAGGCGCTTCACGCGCTGCCGCCCGAGGTTGCGGACCTGAGGGGGCGCTTCAAGCGGTTGATCCGTGGATTGCATGAACGCACGGGACAGCGCGTGGTGGTGCTGGTAGACGAATATGACAAGCCCATCCTTGACAACCTGACGGAGCCGGAACGGGCGGGGGTGATGCGCGATGGGCTGCGGGACATCTACAGCACCCTCAAGGACGTGGACGCGCACCTGCGCTTCGTCTTCATCACGGGCGTGAGCAAGTTTTCCAAGGTTAGCCTCTTCTCAGGCCTGAACAACCTCAACGATATCACGCTCGATCCCGAGTATTCGGCCCTCTGTGGCTACACGGAGCACGATGTCGATACGGTCTTTGCGCCCGAACTGGAGGGGCTAGACCGGGAGCGCATCCGGCGCTGGTACAACGGTTATAACTGGCGGGGTGAGGCGGTGTACAACCCGTTCGACCTGCTGCTGCTGTTCCAGAAGCGGGAGTTCCGGCCTTACTGGTTCGAGACAGGAACACCGACGTTTCTCGTGGAGTTGCTGGCGCGCCGGCAGTTCTTCACGCCCAACCTTAGCCGCCTGACGTCTTCGGAGGAGTTGCTCGGAGCGTTCGAGGTGGACGACATCGAGCCGGAGGCCTTGCTTTGGCAGGCGGGCTACCTGAGCATTCAGGCGGAAAAGGAAGTGAGCGAGGGGCAATGGTTCTATACGCTGGGCTACCCCAACCGCGAGGTGGAGGCCAGCTTGAATGCGAGCTTAATGCGTGCCTACGGCGTCTCGCGCCAGACCTCCGGCGAGGTGCGCAATCGCCTTCCGGGGCTGCTCGCGGCGGGTGATATGGCGGGCCTGAAAGACCTTCTGCACGGACTGTTCGCGAGCATCCCGCACGACTGGCATCGCAACAATCCGCTGGCCCAGTACGAGGGTTTCTACGCCAGCGTGTTCTATAGCCACCTGGCGGCGCTGGGACTGGACACGCGCGTGGAAGATGCCACCAACAAGGGTCGCATCGACCTGGCCTTGCGGTTGGATTACCGCTCTCAGCCATCCCTGGCCTCCGTGGAATCAGCCCATCCCTGGGCAAGTAACCGCTCCCGGCCATCCCTGGCCTCCGCGGAATCAGCCCATCCCTGGGCAAGCCGCGTGTACCTCTTCGAGTTCAAGGTCGTCGAGCAGGTGCCGGACGGGCGGGCGCTGGCGCAGCTGCAAGCAAAGGGCTACGCCGAGAAGTACCGGGAGCCTGGCGTGACCGTCACGCTCGTCGGCATCGAGTTCAGCCGCGAGCAGCGCAACGTCGTGGCCTTCGAGGTGGCGGAGGGCTGAGCGGCACCCGGTGGGCTGCCCGCAGCCGCACCGCGCCCTATCTGAGCGTGATCAGCGCCTGAAGCCCGCCCGTCTGCGCCGCCACCGTCTCGGGGTCGAGCTGCAGGTTCACGGCCACGGCCGTCGTCACGCCGGCGCTGACGCTCGCGGCCTCGCGCTTGGTCCCGAGGACCGCGTTCCCCGCGCCCAGGGCGTCGACCTGCAGCGAGTAGCTCCCGGGCACCAGGTCCGCGATCACGACGTACCCCTGGCCCCCGGCCAGCGACGCGGCATCGAGGCGGGCCTCGACGGGGCTCGGGCCCGTCAGGCGGAGGCGCAGCGCCTCGACCTGCGCGACGGTCGCCAGGAGCCGCCGGCCCTGGAAGCCAGCCACCTGCACCTGGCGACCGTCGCCAGCAGGTTCGGGTCGAAGTCCTCCGTCAGGGTGTTGGCCCCCGAGAGCTCTACCCGCAGCGTCGTGACGTCGGCGACGGTGGACAGCAGCCGGCGCACCGCCCGCCTCGCGGCAGAGGGTGCTGCCGACTGGATGTTCCTGTTCCGCCTGCCTGGCGCCGGCGCCCCTCGCTTCGTCTCCGTGACGGTGGATTGCGCAGGGTCGCTGGAGGCCTCGGTGGCGGAGATGCCGTCAGGTCAGCAAGGCTTCGCCTTCGAGCCGGCCAGGATCGTGCCCGCGGCGCAGGCCGTGGCCGCCGCAACCGCCGACGGGCTGCCGGGAGAGACGTTCTGGGTCGAGCTCGCGCCGGCCGACGGCCTGTTCTTTGGCGCGCAACAGACGCCTTACGTCGGGCCCCTGACCTTTCTGGTGGGCACGGAGCGCTTTCGCGAGCACCGGCTCGTCTCGGCCCGCTCGGGGCTGCTGCGTCGCGGGCCGGACGAGGCCGAGTTGGCCCGCGCGCGGACCTTGATGACGCCCTTGCTCGTCCGCTGGCACCAGACGCTCACGCACGGCGAGCGGCGGCCCGTCACGTCAGCGGACCTGGTGGCGGCCGGCATGGTCCCCCAGGGGGCCGCCAGCTGGATCCGGATGAACGACGCCGATCGCGACGGCGTCGTGACGCAAGACGAGCTCGTGGGCACCTTCACCACCCCCACCTTCCTGCGCGCCTGGCGTGAGGCCGTCATCATGGGCGAGCTGTGGCGGGCCGACACGGACCGCGACGAGCGCCTCTCCCCCGCCGAGGCGCGGCCCGGTGTTGCCCCCGGGGCGGGGCCTCCCCCCCCGTGCTAAGATCGGGCCGGAGGCGGCATGCAACGCAAGAAGCTCCCGATCGGGATCCAGACCTTCGCGAAGATCCGCGAGGAGGCCTACTACTACGTCGACAAGACGCCTTTTGTGTTGCGCCTGATCGAGCAGGGGACGCACTACTTCCTCTCGCGGCCCCGCCGGTTCGGCAAGAGCCTGCTGCTCGACACGTTCAAAGAGCTGTTCGAGGGGAACCGGGCGCTGTTCGCGGGGCTGCACGCCGAGGCGCACTGGGACTGGTCGGTGACGCACCCGGTGGTGCGGCTCAGCCTGGGCGACGGGGTGTTCGAGACCCGGGAGGACCTGGCAGCAGGGCTGCACAAGCAGCTCTCGCGCCTGGAGCACGAGCACGGTCTGTCGCAGCGGTTTCCCGATCCGCGCGGGCGCCTCGCTGACCTCATCGAGACCCTGCACGACCGCACGGGCCGCCGGGTGGTCGTGCTCATCGACGAGTACGACAAGCCCATCCTCGACAACCTCACAGAGCCGGCCGTGGCGGGGGTGATGCGCAACGCCCTGCGCGACCTGTACGCGGTCCTCAAGGGGGCAGACGCGCACCTGCGTTTCGTCTTCATCACGGGCGTGAGCAAGTTCTCGAAGGTCAGCCTGTTCTCGGGGCTGAACAACCTGCGGGACATCACCCTCAGCCCCGAGTACTCCGCGCTTTGCGGCTACCAGGACCACGATGTCGACACGGTCTTCGCCCCCGAACTCGAGGGTCTCGAGCGCGAGGAGCTGCGGCGCTGGTACAACGGCTACAACTGGATGGGCGAGGCCGTTTATAACCCCTTCGACCTGCTGCTGCTCTTCCAGGAGCGCCAGTTCAGGCCCTTCTGGTTCGAGACGGGCACGCCGACCTTCCTTGTGGACCACCTCGCCAAGCATCGCTTCTTCACGCCGGACCTGGCCCGGCTGACCTCCTCCGCCGAGCTCCTCGGGGCCTTCGACGTCGACCGCATCGAGCCGGAAGCCCTGCTCTGGCAGGCAGGCTACCTGACCATCCAGGCCTCCCACGAGGTGAGCAAGGGCCTGTGGTTCTACACGCTGGGCTACCCGAACCGCGAGGTGGAGTCGGCCCTGAACGCGAGCCTGTTGCTGCCCTATGGCGTACCGCTGCGGGCCTCGGGCGAGGCCCGCAGCCGGCTGCCCGGCCTGCTGGCGGCGGGCGACATGGCCGGGCTGGAGGCCCACCTGCACGCGCTCTTCGCCAGCATCCCCCACGACTGGCACCGCAACAACCCCCTCGCGCAGTACGAGGGCTTCTACGCCAGCGTCTTCTACAGCCACCTCGCCGCCCTCGGCCTCGACACGCGCGTCGAGGACGCCACCAACAAGGGCCGCATCGACCTCGCACTGCGCCTCGACGACCGCTCCCGGCCATCCCTGGCCTCCGCGGAATCAGCCCATCCCTGGGCAAGTAACCGCTCCCGGCCTTCCCTAACCTCCGCGGAATCAGCCCATCCCTGGGCAAGTCGGGTCTACCTGTTCGAGTTCAAGGTGGTCGAACAGGTGCCGGAGGGGCGAGCACTGGCTCAGCTGCAGGCTCGGGGCTACGCCGAGAAATACCGGGCGCCGGGTGTGACGGTGACGCTGGTGGGCATCGAGTTCAGCCGCGAGCAGCGCAACCTGGTGGGCTTCGAGGTAGCCGAGGGCTGAACGGGGCAATGGCATGCTGATTTCCGGGCACGAATCGGGGACGTTGGCCTTTGAAGCCAGAACCTACCCGTGAGCCCGTGGGGTTTCGCCTGGCTGTCGCATCCCGTTTGATGAGCAGGGCCTTCCTAGTTCTTTCCTGAGGCCACGTGAAGGCGCTGGCCCTTCGGCGCCATCGGGGCAGCACCGCGCTCGCCGCTGCCGCCGAGTTCCAGGAACTGCCCCCGCTCGCGCTCGTTGAACGCCGCGAGCAAGCCGGCCGGCCCGACCTGCCGCGCCAGCGCCAGCAGGTCGAGGCGCGGCCGCCCCTGTGCATCGAACTGGCTCCTCCACACGCCCATGTCGCGCGTGTCGGCCTTCCAGCCCGTCAGCGCGCCCACCACCTGGTTGCCCGTCTGGAAGGCCTCGTGCTCGTGGTGCATGGGGCAGAAGTCGCAGAAGCTGAGCTTGCCTGCGAGCGCCTGCTCGCCGACGACGCCCTGGAGGCACTGGTCGCTCGCCTGCCACCCGAGGCGTTCAGGCTTCCGATGCACGGCGACCGCGGGGGGCACGTTGAGATCTTCAACTCTTGTTTCATTCGTTTTAAATGTTTTTTAACTCAAACGGGTGGACTTTGGAACAGCGGCGGAACAGCCGGGCGCGAGAACCCCTTTGTGACCCGAACAAGCTGCTGCCTCCGAGCGGTCAGCCAGGAGAGAGAGGGCCGCCCGATGCCCAACGCCATTGCCACCAAGATCGGCCAACTGATCGGCCTCCAGCCCAAGGCCCCCGCCGCGACCGATGCGGCCGCCACCAAGGCGATCGCCGTGCCCACCCCCAAGATGGCCGCCGACCAGCTGAGCGTCAGCCAGGGCCCCTCGCGCGCTTGGAGAGAGAGCGGTGGCTTCGTCCGTGAGGACCGCGAGGGCGACATCGCCATCTGGCGCGCCCAGGACATGAGCCAGACCGCGCCGCACTTCTCGGCCCAAGCGCGCTTCGAGGCCGCCTGCAAGAACGCCGGCGAAGGCGACATGGCCTGCCAGGGTCCCCGCTACCAGACCATCAAGGTTACCGCGCAGGTTGGCCGCTACCTCGGCACCGAGGTCACGGACTCCGGCTCGATCCCGGGCGCTGCCCATCCCTGGGCGACCAAGACGCTGGAAACGCTCGATATGGCCACGGGCAAGCGCGTCTCGCTCGACACGCTGTTCCCGGCCCATGCGATCTTCGACGCGATGATGAAGGACCCTGTCGTGAAGCAGGCCCTCGCCGGTGCCAAGCCCAGGAACCTGGAAGAGCTCCGCGTGGCCCTCGCCGGCAAGAAGACCCCGGATGGCGCCCACTTCTTCCCCGAGGAGGGCCTGTTCGAGCACTTCAGCTTCCACCACGTGAAGGGCAACCAGGTCGCCGTTCGCCTGGCCCTCCCGAACGCCGTCGAGGCCGCGCGCGGCACGTATGCGCAGCTGGGGCTCTACATGGACATCCCGAAGGAGCTGAATCAGGACCTGATGCGCGCCGCCGGTGCGACCGAGTACCGTGCCGGCGTTCTGTGGGAAGAGCTCGAGCGCAAGGGTGGAAACCCCGCCACCCGCTTCTACAGCGCCGGTAAGTAACGCCCCCTCCGACCCTCCCGTCCTCACCCGGCGGGAGGGTTTTCCCAGGCGTCGGACGCCGACCCCTGCAGGGAGCCCCCCGTGGCTGTCGCCTCGTCCATTCAGCCTGGTGCGGGGCTTCGACCCGCTCGATCACCTGGTCTGCTCCGCGCGCTGGTCGAAGGGGGCTGATTGCAGCGGACGCACGGCTTCCGGCAACGCCTCGAACGTGGCCAGGCAGTGCGACGGGATGATGCGCACACCGCTTTGCCGCCCGTGC